>JBKJRA010000311.1:0-4301 GCA_046594975.1 Pyrinomonadaceae bacterium
TGATGCTTCGCGAATGGTATATGCATCCGAACGGCCAGATCCCGGCTTACGAATGGGCGTTTGGCGACGTCAATCCGCCGGTCCACGCTTGGGCCGCGTTGCGTGTTTATCAGATCGACAAAAAACGCACTGGCAAACCTGACCGCGAATTCCTCGCACGCATCTTCCAAAAGCTGCTGCTCAATTTCACTTGGTGGGTCAACCGAAAAGACGCCGAGGGTAATAACGTATTCGAAGGCGGCTTTCTCGGTCTCGACAACATAGGCGTGTTCGACCGCTCGCAGCCGCTGCCGACCGGCGGTTCGTTGTCGCAAGCAGACGGCACGAGCTGGATGGCTATGTATTGCCTCAACATGCTCGCCATAGCTCTCGAACTCTCGATCGAAGACAATTGTTACGAAGACGTCGCCAGCAAATTCTGGGAGCATTTCCTCTTCATTTCCGCCGCGATGAATCACATCGGCGATGACGGCATCTCGCTGTGGGACGAGGAAGACGGCTTTTATTACGATGTGCTTCATCTGCATAACATCGCTTACAACACGCCGCTTAAGGTCCGCTCGATGGTCGGCCTGATTCCTCTGTTTGCGGTCGCAACGATCGAGTCGGACATGCTCGACGCCCTGCCGGATTTCAAACGTCGTCTGCAGTGGTTCATCGACAATCGACCTGACCTGACAAGCAACATCAATTGCTTACGTAAACCCGGCCAAAGCGAACGGCGCCTTCTAGCGATTGCTTACCGCGAGCGACTCGAACGCGTGCTGAAAATAATGCTCGACGAGAGCGAATTTCTCTCGCCCTACGGCATCCGTGCTCTTTCGCGTTATCACAAAGACGTGCCGTATGTGCTGCACGTTGACGGCACCGATCACCGTGTTGACTACGATCCGGCGGAATCGACAAGCGGGCTTTTTGGCGGCAATTCCAACTGGCGCGGGCCCGTATGGTTTCCCGTGAATTATCTACTGATCGAATCGCTGCAAAAATTTCATTACTATTACGGCGACGATCTCAAGGTCGAGTGTCCAACCGGCTCGGGCAATATGATGAATCTGTGGGACGTATCGCAAGAGCTATCGCGGCGGCTGTCACACCTTTTCTTAAAAGACGAAAACGGCCGCAGGCCTTGTTTTGGCGAAGCTGAAAAATTTCAGACCGACCCAAACTTTGTCGATCATCTGCTGTTTCACGAATATTTTCACGGCGATAACGGTGCGGGGCTCGGTGCGAGTCATCAAACGGGTTGGACCGGCCTAGTTGCAAAACTCCTGGAGCAGAGCGGCGAATAAAAATGTTAGAACTTGACCAGGATATTTGCAGCGATTTCGAATCGGCCTCTTCGCGCGAGTGGCTTGAAACCAACGGAATCGGCGGCTACGCATTATCGACCGTGTCCGGTGCAAATTCGCGACGCTATCACGGCTTACTCATCGCTGCGACACGCCCGCCGCTAGGGCGGATAGTACTGCTGTCGAAATTTGAGGAAACACTTATCTTGGCTGGAGAGCGTTATGAGCTTTCAACCAATCAATACCCCGGCACAGTCTTTCCCGACGGCAGCAAATACCTCACAAATTTCCGCCTCGATCCGTTTCCTGTCTGGACATACGAAGTAAACGGCATCGCTCTGGAAAAGCGTGTGTTTATGGTCAACGGAGAGAATACTACCGTCTGCCAATGGTCAATGAAAACCAAGAACGCTAAAGCCACGCTTGAACTGAAGCCGCTGCTTGCCTTCCGCGACCATCATCATCTGCGACACGAAGACGCCGCTTTCAGCGATCTATACACCATCGAGAAAGACCTAATTTCCTTTTCTCCATATGCCGCGATGCCGTCGCTCCACCTCGCAAATAATGCCGCGGCGATAGAGCAGACGGGCGTCTGGTATCACAACTTTGAATACGCCATCGAACGCGAACGTGGCTTTGATTTTATCGAGGACCTTTTCCAACCGTGTAGCCTCACATTTGACTTAAAAAAACCGGCGGTCGTGATCGCATCGACTGAATCAAGAAAGCCCGGCGATGCCGCCAAATTCGAAAGATCCGAGATGAAACGGCGTGCGATGTTGATCGTCCGTGCTGAAACTGAAGACTCGTTTTCACGCCAACTTGTGCTCGCAACCGACCAATTTATCGTCGATCGCGGCGACGGCAAAACTGTCATCGCGGGCTATCCTTGGTTTTCTGATTGGGGCCGTGACACGATGATCGCACTCAATGGCCTGACTCTAGCAACAAACCGTCCCGACATCGCCAAAAGCATAATCACCGAATTTTCGCACCATATCTCGCAAGGCATGATCCCAAACCGTTTCCCGGACGCCGCTGAGACACCGGACTACAACACTGTCGATGCGACACTATGGTATTTTGAGGCGATCCGAGCCTACGCCGAGGCGACGGATGACTACGAGTTTGTCCGCGAGACGCTCTATGAAAAGCTAAAAGACATCATCGATTGGCACGTTCGCGGCACGCGTTACAAAATTCACGTTGATAGCGACGGTCTGTTATACGCGGGCGAACCCGGCGTGCAATTGACTTGGATGGATGCGAAGATCGGCGACTGGGTCGTCACGCCTCGCACGGGAAAACCAGTTGAGATACAGGCACTCTGGTATAACGCCCTGTGTATTATGAGCGACCTGGCAACGCGGGTCGGTGACGAAGAAAAACAGCCGCGATATTTCGAAATGGCCGCCATCGCCCGTGATAGTTTTAATGGTCAATTTTGGAATGCCGCCGAAAACTGTCTCTATGACGTGGTCGATGGCGATGAAAAAGACGGCTCTGTCCGGCCAAATCAGATATTCGCCGTCGGCCTGCCACACAGCATTATTGACCCTGCACACGCTCGTGCAGTGGTCGATAAGGTTGTAGCTGAACTGCTTACACCCGTAGGTTTGCGTTCGCTCTCACCTCACGATCCGCGCTACGCTCCTATCTATATCGGGTCGCCTTTGCAACGCGATGGTTCGTATCACCAAGGCACCGCCTGGGGTTGGCTTATCGGTGGTTTTGTCGATGCCTACCGCAAGGTTCACGCCGGGGAAAAAGACATCGATAAAAATGTTGACGCGATGCTAGCAGGATTTCGAACGCATCTTTTGAGTTCTGCTCTCGGTCAAGTGTCGGAGATATTTGACGCAGATGCTCCTCACACGCCTCGCGGCTGTCCGGCACAAGCATGGAGCACCGCGGAGCTTTTAAGAGTCAGCCGATAGTGGTAAACCAATAAGCGTTTTACTTGCAATAACCTACGTGATAAAAATTCATTTACAACATTAATAAAATTGTGTATCATCAGCTTTTGAATTTGCATCACGCGCAAATGTTGCAACGCAATCCGTAAAAACATCATCTTTTCTTGCGGTCACTTGATTTAGACCGATTTACACATAAATTCAAAAGTTAGTTTCGTTTGTCAGTTTGGAGGAGTTATGCCGGTTAGATCCAATTCAATTCGCATCCTTGGTTCCCTGCTTCTGATCGTTTCGCTCGCCGTCATGGCGTTTGGCGACACCGTCCGTCTCAAAGACGGCAGCATTATCAAGGGCAAGATCGTGAGTTTTGACAGCGGCAAATTTGTCGTCGCCATCGGCGAAGGTTCGCGTCGGCGTGAGTTGACCTTTATGGCATCGGAGATCGAATCGATCCTTTTTGATTCGCCTGCAGTACCGCAGATAACGGCCCCGACAAACCGCAACGCTTCATATAACGAACCGGTCGTCATAACGATACCTTCAACACCGACAAAGAATCCGGTGGCTAATAATCAGCCAACGACAAAGCCCCAACAGCCGCGTCCTAATAATTCCACAAATAATACGCCAGCTAATTCTAATGACAAGATGAAGCCCATCGAATGGACGGTCAGTGTGCTGGCAGACAACACTTCGAACGGCTGGACAAACTCCGGATGGGTCGTAAAAAAAGGCCAGCATATTCGCATCACGGGTGACGGTAAGATCTCGCTTGGCAAAGGCAAAAGCTCGACCCCGTCCGGCGTGCCCGAACTCGAAGACGGCCAAAAGCTGCTCAAAAATGTCGCAACCGGAGCTTTGCTCGCGGTCATCGGCGACGACAATAATGATTTCATCTACGTCGGAGCGGAACGTGAATTTGTCGCCACCCGCGACGGTGCTTTGTTCCTAGGCATTAACGAAGGCAACCTCGACGACAACACCGGCACTTTCAACGTTAAAGTCGAGATCATGCCCAACGGCCGCAACTAAACTTAGTTAAATACAAAAACTGAAAAAACCCGATCTCCAATAGGTCGGGATTTTTTTG
>JBKJRA010000183.1:0-2584 GCA_046594975.1 Pyrinomonadaceae bacterium
AGTTTTACCTACGTCGATCGAGTTCAATGGATAATGCCAACAACATCGACTAACAATACCAAAAAAGGTCATTAAATCAGCAGTCCCTCAGTACGGCCTAATTGAAGTTAAAGAATAATTTCGGCTCAACACGTCCCACCACATCCCCTCGCCGATTTTTTATCGGCATCGGTGAAAGATCAGGCAGATCGGTATCAGACAAAATTCCCAATTGACGCAATATATCAGCGGCTATGACGGGACGGCCGCGATGGTCGTCGCCGTCCTCGACCTTGAGAGCGATGGCGAGTCCGGTCGGGTATTTTTCACACGGCAAGACGCCGCAGAGCCACACGCCGTCGGCACCAACTTTTGAGATGATCTTACCGGGAGCCGCCTGCATAAGCTTTGTGTCGAGCCGTTGGCTGCCACCGATAAGTTCCGGGTATCTGATCATCGCCGATACGACCCGTTTGGCAGCTAACTGGATCGATTCGTGAAGTTTGGACGGGGATATCAGGTTAATAAAGCTCTTTGCCATCGCAGAGACAGGCACGGCAAAATTGGGAACGCAGCAGCCGTCAAAACCTATGGCGATCTCGTTTTCAGGGATCTCTGTAAAATCCGAAACACAACGCAAGATGCGTTTTTGAATTCTATTCTCCGGCATTTCATAAGTTTCAATGTCGGCACCAATATGCTTGGCAAACGCCAGCATCGCAGCGTGCTTACCGGAGCAATTATTGTGAAGTTGCGTCGGTTCGTCGCCCATGCGGAGCATATTTTTAGAGGCACTCTCGCTGAATGGCAGATGAATGCCGCAGTGGAGGTCGCTTTCCGAGAGGCCGATCCTTTCAAGCATGCGTGACGCGAGTTCGACGTGAATACGCTCGCCCGAATGCGACGCACACGCCATCGCGATCTTGTCTTCGGTGAATCCGAAAGCATCCGCTGCACCGCTCGTGATGCACGGTATCGCTTGAAATGCTTTCGACGCAGAGCGAAAGAATGTGACGGTTGAAGGGTCGCCGATCGACGCGATAGTATTGCCCTCGCCGTCGATGATGAACAAATGGCCGCGATGGATCGACTCGACCGTTTCGCCGCGAATAACATGTGCTAGTATTTCCGGTTCCATAATTTACTGTGCCGATGCGAGCATCGCACGGGCGTTTTCGCGGGCGGCCTCTGTTATCTCAGATCCGGCGAGCATACGTGCGAGTTCTTCGATCTGTTCGGCTTCGGATAATTTACGTACACTGATGGTCGTCCGGCTGCCGGAGATATTTTTTTCTACAACAAAATGACGATCTGCCAGAGACGCGATCTGTGGCTGGTGTGTGACGCAGAAAACTTGGTTTATTGCAGAAAGCTCCTTGAGCTTTCGCCCGACTGCCTCAGCCACGCGTCCGCCTATTCCGATGTCGATCTCGTCAAACACGGATGTTTTTCCGGCATCGTCTGAGCGAGAGGCCGTCTTAAGAATAAGCATGATCCGCGATGCCTCACCGCCGGAAGCGACTTTAGCTAACGGCTTTGGTGACTCGCCGGGATTTGCCGAAAAATAAAATTCTACTTGATCTAAACCGTTCGCGGTAAACAGTCTGTCGTCCACGGTCGTCTCGATCCGTACTTCGAATTTAGCCTTTTCTAGGGCGACAGCCTTAAGGTCATTTCCGACGGCCTTAGAAAAATTAGCCGCCGCTGAGACACGTTTTTTATGCAACTCATCCGCGGCTTTTATATAAGCGAGCCTTGCAGTTTCAAGCTTCTGCTTTAACTCTTCCTCCCGAAATTCGGCGGTTTCGATGTTTTGCAGACGCTCGTTTGAAATGCATAGATGTTCGAGGACATCGTCGATCGATCCGCCGTATTTTCGCTTGAGCCGTGTCATTTCCGCAAGACGCGTTTCGATCTCATTGAGCCGATCGGGCGAAAACTGGAGCGATGAACGAAAATCACGAGATGTTATCGCAAGCTCTTCGATGACGGCTTGGGCAGATTTTAGACCTTCATCATATTCGCGGAAACGGGAATCAAACTCAGCCAACTCGGCGATCTTACGAGCAGCTTTTTCAAGCGTTGAGATGGTCGAATCATCTTTATCGTAGAGCAGGGCATAAGTGTCTTCGCTCAGAGATGACAGCTTTTCGACATTGTTGAGACGGCGTTTTTCGTCTTCGAGCTCGTCATCTTCGCCGGCTACAAGGTTGGTAGCATTTATTTCATTGACCTGAAATCGCAGAATATCGAGCAGTTGAAGTTTTTCAGATTGGTCCTTTTCGAGAGACGATAGTTCTGATCTGACCGCCGACCATTCGCGGTAAGCGTCAGCAACACGAGTTTTCTCATTATCGACTCCCGCAAATTCGTCAAGCATTTGGATGTGCGTTTCGATGTCGTAGAGAGCGGCCTGCTCGCCCTGGCCGTGGATATCGGTGAGACGGAGGCCGATGATTTTAAGGAAACCTTGCGTGACAAGCTGATTGTTTATGAAAACACGATTCTTACCGGACAAAGACAATTCCCGGTAAGAATCGTGTTTTCATAAACAATCAGCTTGTCACGCAAGGTTTCCTTAAAATCATCGGCCTCCGTCTCACCG
>JBKJRA010000335.1:0-4910 GCA_046594975.1 Pyrinomonadaceae bacterium
CCGTCCGCTAAAACTAAATTCTACCGCATATCGAGGTTTAGTATCTTCGCCGCATTCTCAGCCTCGATCGCCCTGCCCTCGGGCGTTCCGCGCGTGCCCATTTCGCCGCGTGTTACATCGAGAGCACCGGTCCGATAACCGAGGTTCTTCATCTTTAGCAAAGTGCCCCCGACGGTCAGCTCAACATCGTCCGGGTGTGCAAAAACAGCAAGAATATCTACGTGGCTCATATATTAAATTTAGCACAGAGGCGGCTTACAGGGATAAATCGGATAAAGAAATGCCTAAAAGAAATATCCCGTTTATCTACTTACAATCCTGTTAATATTGTCCTATGAAATTGGTTGTTTTAGGCTCAGGCACATCGATTCCGCATGCAAAACGCAGTAGTTCAGGCTATTGGCTTGAGACGAGAGGCGGGACGGTGTTGCTCGATTGCTCTGCATCTGCGATACATCGTATGACTGAGGAAAGCTTGGATTGGGCGAGTCTTGACGCTATATGGATCTCGCATTTTCACCTAGATCATTGCGGCGGGCTGGCACCTTTTTTAGCCGGGACCAAGCATTCCGAAGATATGAAAATACGGGCAAAGCCATTGCGAATATTTGGCCCTGTGGGTTTGAATGGATTGATAGCGAGATTTGATGAGGTCAATAATTACCGCTTGCTCGAACAACCGTTTCCTATCGAGATCGTAAAGGTTGAGGCTCTTGAGCAATTTGCGATATTACCGGGCGTCGAGGCCGTCGCGATGAAGACACCGCATACGCCGGAAAGTCATGCCATACACATACGCGACACTGATGACAAAACGCTTGTTTATTCGGCGGACACGGGGTTTGATGAAAAACTCGCGACTTTTGCCAACAGGGCCGATCTGTTTATTTTGGAATGTTCGTTTGTAAAAGAAAAGCCGGTCGAAAAACACTTAGAGCTTGCTGAGGCTGCGTATCTCATCCGCAAAGCGAAACCAAAACGCGCGATGTTGACGCATTTTTACCCTGAATGGGACGATGTGGAATTTGAATCGGAAGTCGCTAAATTCTCACCGATGTGTGAGGTTCTTGAGGGTAAAGATGGGCTGGTGATCGAGATCTGATTCTTAGGACAGACATTGAATATAAAGGGCGTCCTCACGCAAAGCCGCAAAGAACGCCAAGTGAAAACCAAGGAAGAACTTTAAGAGCTACGCTTTGACGTTTCGCTTGACCATTGCCATCAGCTCGTCGGGCATCCATTTTTCGAGAACTTTGTCCTCGGCTCCGGCGATGCCTTTGTCGCGGTTACGCCATTCTTTTATGGGGTCATCCTCACGACCGGATTGAATGGGATAATTTTCGACTTGTTCGAGGCTGATGATAATGCCGTGGGCAACGTCGTTCCAATCTTCGTTTTGGATACCGCGCAGTATGACCGGCAAACCGGCAGTCCAGTCTTCTTCGGGGACGATATTGTCGTATTCGGGAATGGTCAAAAACGCCGTCTGCGGCAGCGACCCTGAGCCAAATTCGCTGACGATCTGCTTGGTCACGTCTTTATATGACGCACCCGGATTAGCTGCGCGCATTTCGAGTGCACGGCGGAAAATATCTGAAACTGTCGGTTGGTCTGCCATAAAATTGTTAGCCACAGATTATCACAGATGGACGCGGATCTTAATTAGCCGCCAACTTTTATCTTGATGTTTGGCATCTGAGAAGATAGTCTTTTCTATGACTGGGAACATTTAGTAATGAAGAGTTTTTTTGCCATAGCTATTGTTTTGTTTGTTTTTTCGCAGACGCCTGCCCAAACGGATCAGAAGCCGATCCTCGAACATGAGATCAGCTATAAAAACTGGAAATATAAAAACGTCAGGACGGGTGACGACATAGATCTTCGCGAATTTTCGAAAGGCAAAAAGCTCGTCATGGTCGTGTATTTCTCTGCGTGGTGTCACGACTGGCGGTTTGACGCTCCGATCCTGCAAAAGCTCTACCTTAAATACAAATCTGCGGGGCTTGAGATAGTCGGAGTCGGCGAATACGACCTCGTCGATTCGATGAAGAACAATCTCGATTTTATGAAGATCACATTTCCGGTCGTCGTAGAGTCCGATAAACGCGATGATTACCAAAAGACGCTGCATTATGACTACCGAAGTGCGGTTGGAGATACCCGAAAATGGGGTTCGCCATGGTACATTTTTCTCGAACCATCGCTGCTCGAAAAGAAAGGCGACACACTCGTAAAAAAGGCGCACATTATCAACGGTGAGATATTCGAAGCCGAGGGCGAAAAATTTATCCGCGAAAAGCTAGGTTTGCCTGCTCTCGAACCAAAAGCATCAAATGCTAAGACCAGTGCGATTGAGGTGTGCGACCCTGATAAGAAAACGACCGAGCTGAAAAAGCCTTAATTTTACCCGCCACATTGTTGCTCGCCTAAATTGCGATAACGGCGAGAACGTCTATATCTCAAAAAATAAGCGACGACAGAGTGGATATAAGATAAGAATATTTTCTTAGGGTGCAAAGTTACACGTTTGACACGTCAATTGCTGTAAAGAATAGAGTTATAGCCCTGCAATGGCTCCGTGATCGCCGTTTAGGCCATCAGTAACGCTCAAAATGGCTCATTGTAACGCCAAAATGACGCTTTGTAACTCAGAAAATGCCACCTGTGATTTTTGGGTTTCGACTCATTTTTGAGGCAGACTCTTGTCGAAGATCTAAGCTCTCGCCGTTAACATCCAATCTTCCAAGTCATCGTTCTAAGAATCCTCTTCTCTAATATTTTTTCGTCCGCGAAACTACGCAATCTACCTCAAAGTGTGCAAAATACAACAAATCAAGCAAAGTAGGCTTTTTTGTGCATTATGCCTAAAAGTGCGAAAAGTAGGCTTTCAACCTTTTCGATCTCGTGCCAGTATCGAAAACATGGACGGAAGGATATCTGCCACGGAGGACACTGAGAAAGATGAGGGGACACAATAAGGCCACTGGACTGTCGTGTCAGAACCGAGAGCGATAGCGACCAGGTTTTTATTTACCAAAGGAACTTACCTGTCCTCAAAAAGTGTCGCTCTTCATTAGCCAAGGAGCGGAGCTTGCGAACGTGGGAAATTTATATGCCACATGTTTCACAAGCTCAGGTTATTTTTTGAACAACCCCCACGTTCCGCTTTGCTTTACGTGGGGCTACAAATATGCCGTCCGCTCTGTGGACTCAAGAATTGATTTGATCTTAGAGCGGCGGGCTGGTTGGCATGAGGGCGAGGGCGTCGGTCAACCTTTGAGATATGCCTCTAAGGGATTCTTTTGCAGTCACGAACTTACCGGCTATAGCCGAATCTTCGGCGGCGGCGGCGAGGTCAGTGATGCCTTTGATCGTTGCGAGATATTTTTGCAAGGTCGGCTTTGTTCGGAAATCAGATTCCAGGCTGCTGAGGCCCGTTTTGATATTGCGGATCGCCTCGACGAGCTCATCCTTTTTTGCTTCGATCTTTGCCGCGGTTGCGGGTTTGAGATTACCGGCCCTGGCGTCGGCATCGGCGACCTCTAATCCCTGAGCGACCGGCCCAAGTTTAGTTACAAAATCATCGACGTTTGACAGCTGATTGTCCACCTTTGCACGGGCGACGCGCACATCCAGCGGTGGCAGTATTGTTTTAGCAACGACCGGCTTTTTGGCCGTCGGTTTTTTAGCCGGTCTTTTCTGAGCGTCAGCCGCGACAGTAAGAATTGCCAATGTTATAAGACAAAATGCAGCGTATCGAATGTATTTCATAAATTTTCCGTCCTGTTCAAATTCTGGTAGAAATCTTATCATAGACTTAATGCATAAGCGGTGTTTAGAGGTAAAAATGCTTGGGAAAGTTGGCTACGCCGATGCTCTCGATCTGCAAAAAAATCTCGAAACCGAGGTGATAGCCAGCCGGACTCGAGACTATCTGCTGCTGCTCGAACATCCGCATACGTTTACCATCGGGCGGCGTGCAAAAAACGACGGGGTGCTCGCGACCGCAGAACTATTGAAAAACCTGGGTGTTGAGGTTTTTGAAACCGACCGCGGGGGCAAGGTGACGTATCACGGAATCGGCCAGGTCGTCGGGTATCCGATAATCAGCCTGTCGCCGGACCGCGAAGACGTTCATAAATATGTCCGCGATCTTGAGGAAGTGCTGATACGGACGATGGCGGATTTTGGCATCGAGGCGTTTCGCATCGAAGGCCTGACCGGCGTTCACACCATCGAGGGTAAGATCGCCGCGATCGGCGTTCACATAAAACGCTGGGTGACGACGCACGGTTTTGCATTGAACGTGAACACGGACCTCAGTTATTACAACTGGATCATCGCCTGCGAAGGCGAGCCTGTCACCTCGATGGATCGACTGCTTGACCGCACCTTAGATATGGCTGAGGTCGAGGACAGGCTCGAAGCGCATTTTCGCGATGTTTTCGGTTTCAACTCCGCGAACTCCACGCCGGTCTTCGCGAACTCTGCGTTGACCTCTGTTTAGCGTTGATTCAACGCAGAGAACACGGAGAATACGCGGAGGACCCTGAGAATACGTCGCGTGTCTTGTGGAAATTACCATTTTCTTTTAACCTCAATAATTCGATCTTTTTTGTAGCAGAATATTATGAGACGTGAAACGACATCGTGGTTTAGCCACAATTTGGGAATGGAAATGCCGCTGGTGGCTTATGGACACGCGGGTTATCCGCTATTGATGTTTCCGACGGCCGCCGCGGATTATCTGGAATACGAGCGGTTTTATCTGGTCGATGCGATCAAAGACTTTATCGAAGCGGGACTGATCCGTGCGTATTCGATCAATTCGGTCAATAAATACAGCCTGCTAAATCGCGAATCGCATCCCGGCTGGAAGGTCGAGATGCTCAATCGGTACGACCGCTACA
>JBKJRA010000069.1:0-4536 GCA_046594975.1 Pyrinomonadaceae bacterium
GTTGCTGCTGACATTGCTGCAAAATAGCTGCCCGGTGCGGTCGTGTTGGTTGGGCATAAGGGGAAGATCGTTTTTCGCAAGGCTTACGGCAACCGCTCGCTTGTCCCGACGGTGGAGCCGATGACGGTCGATACGATCTTTGACCTCGCGTCGCTGACCAAACCGATAGCGACTGCGACCTCGATAATGATACTCGTCGAGCAGGGAAAACTGCGGCTTAGCGACAACGTCGGGATGTACATTCCCGACATCGACGATGCCGCCGCAAAACGCATCACGATCCAGCAGCTACTATCGCACGTCTCAGGCTATGCTCCGGATTTCGACCTCAAAGAAAAATGGCTCGGTCGAGACGGTATGCTTTTAGCTCTAAAGAAAGAAAAGCTCCGAATACCGCCGGGGACAAAGTTTGTTTACTCGGATATTGGCTTTATTGTTCTCGGGGAAATAGTCGAGAGAATAAGCGGATCAACATTGGATGTATTCGTGAAGGCAAATCAGCTTGCACCACTAGGAGAATCATCATTTATTCGTACCGATCTGAATGCGAAAGTGCCGAATTCTTTGGCGTCAAAGATAAATTTACTAGCAAGAATTGCTCCAACGGAAAATGTTTGTGGCCAACAGAGCTATCTTGGCGGATCGCCTACAGCAGATTGCGGCGTAGTACTAGAAATACTTCATGGTACTGTTCATGATCCGACTTCCTATCGAATGCATGGAGTTGCCGGCCATGCCGGACTTTTCTCAACTGCCGACGATCTTGCACGTTTCTGCCAGATGCTTTTGAACGGCGGGACGCTTGATGGCAAGCGGGTGATGTCGGCACAGACAGTTGCACTAATGACGCGGCCGATCGTTGTTTCGGAGACGGGCGATACCCGTGGGCTTGGGTGGGATATTAATACGGCGTTCTCGTCGAATCGCGGCGAGCTGTTTCCGCTTGGTTCGTTTGGGCATACGGGCTTTACAGGCACGAGCATTTGGATCGACCGCGTTTCGCAGACGTTTGTCGTGTTTCTCTCGAATCGCGTTCACCCTGACGGCAAAGGCGATGTCACACCGCTGCGTGCAAAGGTCGCGACGGTCGTTGCCTCAGCGATCGAGGACACGCCTATCGAAAAATTCAAAGAAGCCGAAGCTGAATATAATGCAAGTGTTGCGGCTCAAATACCAAAGTTCAAGGCGCAGGCTGAGGCGGCCGCGGCGTTTGGTAGGATTCAGTTTGGGGGACTTTCAAAGCCAGCGTCGGCGCACTTTGGAGCGGTGCTCAATGGCATCGACATTCTCGAACGCGATAAATTCAAGCAGCTTGACGGTATGAAGGTCGGACTTGTCACAAATCACACAGGCCGTGATCTGGCTGGAAAGCAGACCATCGACATTCTGAAAGAGGCTCCGAATTTGAAGCTTGTTTCACTGTTCTCACCGGAACATGGAATTCGCGGGCTGGCGGATGAGAAGGTTGGTGACTCTACGGATGAAAAAACTGGGCTGCCGGTATATTCACTTTACGGCGAGACGCGGCGGCCTAAGCCGGAGCAATTGAACGACCTTGACGCGATCGTTTATGACATTCAGGATATCGGGACGCGTTTTTATACCTACACCGCGACGCTCAAAAATGTCATAGAAGAGGCGGCCAAGTTGGGTAAGCCCGTATTTATTCTCGACCGTCCAAACCCGCTCGGCGGCAACGCCACGGAAGGCCCGCTTGCGGACGAAGATAAGCTTTCATTTATCGCAGCACACACGACGCCGGTCCGTTATGCCCTGACAATTGGCGAACTCGGAACGATGATGAACGCCGAGCGAAAGATCGGCGCGGATCTGCGAGTAATAAAAATGGAAGGCTGGTCGCGGTCAATGTGGTTTGATGAAACGGGGCAGACATGGATAAACCCGAGCCCGAATATGCGTTCGTTGACCGAGGCGACACTTTACCCCGGTATCGGATTGCTGGAGACGACGAACGTCAGTGTCGGACGCGGTACCGACACGCCGTTTGAGGTTGTCGGTGCTCCGTGGATCGATGGCCGCAAGCTCGCGTCGTATCTAAATGACCGAGCTATCAGCGGCGTGCGATTTGTGCCGGTCACGTTCAAGCCGAATACGTCGGTGTTCAAAGATGAACAGGTTAACGGCGTGAATATAATCATTACGAATCGCAATGCTTTCAATTCGGTCGCCACAGGCATTGAGATCGCGACCGCTCTGCACAAAATTTATCCGTCGGATTGGCAGATCGATAAGTATTCAAAACTACTCTTAAATAGCGAAATTTTGGAGATGGTCAAACGAGGCGAGACGCCAGAAGCCATCGGGAAATTGATTAATTTAAAAAATGAAGAATTTTTAAAGCGTCGGGCATCATATTTGCTTTACAAATGAATAGCTTAGAGTTATAAAAGTTTCAGAATTCACATTTTCCTAACAAAGCGTTTGAATACAACGGTTTCACTAAAATTGTATATTTTTCGGCAACAGCTGCGATAACGAAAATTTGAATAAATCTCCATTAACGTAAATTATCCTTATGGATAATGGAAAAAATTTAGACTAGATTTTACGGAAGGAAAGAAAATCATGACCAAAAAAATATTGATCTTGGGTGTGCTAGCCCTTATTTTTTCACTGAGCGGTATTTCATTCGCGCAGGAGACTACTGGCTCGATCGTTGGCACTGTAAGGGACGCTAACGGGGCGGGCGTGCCTAACGCAACCGTGAAGATTGCAAACCCGTCACAGAATAATATTGTTGTTCGAACAGTGGTTACAAACGACGACGGCGAGTTTTCCGCCCCCAATTTGCCGACAACTACTTTTTCGGTAACTGTTGAGGCACCCAATTTTAAGAAATCGGTTAGTACCGATGTCAAGGTAGATGTTGGCCAGCGACGCTCAGTCGATATTATGCTGCAGGCCGGCCGAATAGATGAGACGGTGACCGTAGTGGCAGACCCCGTAGCCGTCGATCTAACCTCGGCAAAGAGTGCGACGGTTATCAACGGAGACCAGGTTCGTGAACTTTCTATCAATAACCGCAACTGGGTACAGCTGGTGACGCTCGCACCGGGTGTCTCCAATGATCTCACCGACTCGATCACAACCGGTACGACTACTCCTGAGACCGGCTCGGTAAACACAATGCAGATATCAGTGAACGGAGCTCGATCCAGTCAGAATACTTACACTGTGGATGGTGCCGATGTCACTGACCGCGGTTCCAATCTGACTATTCAGGCATATCCGAGCGTCGATTCGATCGGCGAATTTACCGTGCTACGTTCGCTTTACCCGGCGGAGTCCGGCCGAAGCGGCGGCGGACAGATCAATGTGGTTACTCGCTCAGGGTCATCTAAGTTTCACGGCAGCGCATTTGAGTTCATTCGCAATGATGCCTTGAACGCAAACGATTTTATTTCAAATTCGAACCCCAATCTTGCCATATCGCTTGGACGTGAGTGTCCGGAAGGCACAGTGTTCCTAGCCAGCAGATCTGATTGTAAAGTCCGGCGCCGCTCTTTCCGCTATAACGATTTTGGTTGGACGTTAGGAGGGCCGGTCTATTTTCTGAAGTTAGGAGAGGGCGTGTCGGGCGACTCATACTTCAAACGTTACGAGAAGACATTTTTCTTCTTTTCGCAGGAATATCGGAAAGATAAACGTGCCCCGATATTTACATCCACGGTTCCAACTACCGCATTAAAGCAGGGGATTTTTACTGTTCCCGTGTGCCTACAGGCAACCGGTGCGGTCTGCAACCTGACGCTACCTGCAAACACACCGATCACAACGCTTCGCCCGATCAGTCCCGTAGCTCAGCAGTACATCAATTTCGTTTTCAATAAATTGCCGGATCCGGATAATCCGACTACTTTTCTACTAAATCGCCCTATTGAAAGCACGCTAAATTTTCGCCAAGAGGTAATTAAGATAGACCATAGCTTCACCGATAAATGGAGCATGTACTATCGTTATCAGCGCGACAACATTCCATCTATCGATGGAAACGCCATTTTTTCGTCGGGTTCTAACTTGCCTGGAGTCTCAACTCTTTCGACAAACTCGCCCGGCAGAACGCATACTTTTCAGACGACTTATGTAGCCTCGTCTAATCTTATTTTTGAGGGGCGATATACATATGGATGGGGAGCGATCATTAACAATAGTGTTGGGACGTTGGCTAAGACAAATTCAACGATCTCTTCCCCGCTTGCTTATCCGGGAACGGTCGACCGCATTCCGTCACTCTCAGGAACCGGGTTTTCAAACCTCGTCTCTTACGGCGGTGTCACGAATTTTTCATTCAAGAAGAATTACGGTGGTACTGTAACCTGGATCACTGGGAATCATACGATGAAGTACGGCGCTCTATATTCCCAATTTCGTAAGAGGGAGAATCAGCTTGGCGGTTTCAACGAAGGCCTGTTTGACAGCATCAATATACCTGGGACAACTACTGCAACGATCTCCGGATTTGCGACGAATCAACAAAGCTGGGCAAATTTTCTTCAGGGAACTAATGTTTCTTTT
>JBKJRA010000096.1:0-6488 GCA_046594975.1 Pyrinomonadaceae bacterium
AAATAATAATAAAGGGAAAAAGGGGAAATGTGAAAATGTGGAAAGGGAGTAGCTATTTTACATCAGCTGGTCTGTGAGCTTTTTCACTCTTTCACTTTTACACATTTTCACTGTGCCGGAGCGTTGTAACCTTCGCGACTACGAACGATCGTGCCCGCCGGTAGACCTTTCAATTCGATCTTGATCTTGCGATACGTACCGTCATGTTTGTCGTTCGAAGGATAATAACCCAGCGTATATTTCGTCCCGATCTCATCCGCTACACTTTTGAAAGCATTCCGTGCCTCGCTCAGATCACCCACGGGAAAAACACGTCCGCCCGATGTTTTTGCAAGGTCGTTCATCTCAATATCGGCTATCTCATAAAGCCTTTTGCTGATCGCGAGCCGCTCAAAATCTCCAAGCCCGCAAAAATCGACCGCCTTTTCCATGTTCCCTTTTGCATGTAAGCTGCGGTAATAACGTCGTATCTGTGCCTGCGAAAACCTGATCGTCGTCTGACAGTCGCCTAATAATGTTGATTCGAAAAACTCCCGCGTATCAACCTTTATAAAGAACGAAATGAGCCCGATCTGATTCACCTCGTCCTTTGCAGATGTAAAATCAGCCGCGCTTGTCGAATCGACACCGTCCGTCAACGCGACCAATGCCCGCCGACCGCGAAATTCTTCTTTGGGCTTATCACGAAACACTTTCTCCACGACCTGCAGCAACCCATCGTAATAGGGAGTACCGTTGCTGGTCTTAATATTGTCGATGGCATTGCTCAAAGCAATCCTATCGCTGGTTAAGCCGGTAAATATCTCGCTAACCGCAAAAGCCTCTCTGTCAGTGCGTTTTGTATTAAATGCAATGATCGAAACGCGGTCACCCGGTCTCAATGAAGCGATAAAATCTCTAGCTGCTCGCTGAACTAGTTGTAGGTCGTTTCGCGTCGAGCCGGACGTGTCGAGCAGCAGAGCAACTTCGAAAGGAGCCGCAGTCGTTGAAAAATCTACAGTTTCCTGCCGCTTGCCGTCTTCGTAAATAATAAAATTCTCTGCTTTCAGCCCGCGAACCGGAGTTCCGTTTGCGGAGTTTACAGCTATGGGAACATCGACAAGCTGAGTATCGACGCGTATGATCTCATCTTTTTTATCCTGAGCAGCGACAGGAACAAAAAGCCCGGATATTATCAAAAACAGATAGAAAAACACCGCTCGCATCGCAATTTAGCCTCACCGAATATTAATGAGTGTAACAAAGTTTGCGGGAACAGCTGAGAAAACTTTTCTTATGTTCATGTTCACGCGTGAACATGTGAACAGTGTGAACGCCGTGAACACCGTGAACGCTGTTTGAAAATAATCTCCCGATATACAAAAAAGAGGCCGTCTTTTGTGACGACCTCTTTTCACTTACGATATTTGCGGCATAGGCCGCGTGCAATTAAACGTATTTTTCGATCACTTTGGCGATCGCTTCGCGAGAGACAGCACCGACGATGCGTTCCTGTTCCTTACCGCCCTTAAAAAGGACAAGCGTCGGGATACCGCGAATGCCGAATTGCTGCGGCACATTGAGGTTTTCATCGACGTTCATTTTGTAGATGCTCGCCTTTCCGTCATATTCCTCAGCGATTGCCTCGACCGAAGGAGCGATCATGCGGCAAGGCCCGCACCACTCCGCCCAAAAATCGACCAAAACCGGTTTATCCGAACCCAATACGTCGGTCTCAAACGATGTATCTGTAATTACTTTTGCAAAATTTCCCATTATAGCTCCTTAAAATTGATTACGAACCAATGTCGTAAATTTGTTGTTTATTTTAACTTTTCGTCAAACTTTTACCAAATAGACACAGCAGTCCTCGGTCACAGTGTCCAAGTTTGCAGCCGTCTATATTCCAATGTCTATTTCGCCAACTCCGCCTGCACAGCGGCAACAACGCGTTCGTCTTCCGCAGTCACATCCGGTGCGATGCGAGCAGCGATGGTGCCGTCTTTGCCGATCAAAAACTTCTCAAAATTCCACAGCACATCGTTAGCCTTTTCACGCTTCTGGCCAAATCCGGCAAGCTTTTCTTCAAACGCATCGCCGTTAGCGATATCGGCTTCGGCCCTTTTGTCCGTCAAATAATGATAGAGCAGATGCTGATCGTCGCCCTTGACCGATATCTTTTGAAATAGGGGAAATGTCACATCGTAATTTGTCTGACAAAAATCGACAATCTCGTCGCTTGTCCCCGGCTCTTGAGCGAGAAAATTGTTCGCCGGAAACGCAAGCACCTCTAGTCCCTGATCCTTGTATTCCTTATAAAGCGATTCGATCCCCGAGTACTGCGGTGTCAAGCCGCATTTCGACGCGACGTTAACCACTAACAGCACTTTCCCCCTGTAATCATCCAGCGACGCATCACTGCCGTCTATTTTTTTGACCGGTATCTCGTAGATTTCATTTGCCATTTTTTTCTCCTAAATTTATTTGATCTTTGAATTATGCTGCATCCGCCTTTTCGAGAAACGGATAATCTGTGTAACCGACTTCGCCCGGCGTATAAAATGTTGCTTCGTCCGGTGTATTCAGCGAAGCATCGCGTCGGAATCGCTCAGGCAGGTCGGGATTTGCTAGAAACCATTTGCCGTAAACGATCGCATCGGCACCATTTTCGCCAAGCAGTTTTTCGCCACTTGCCTTGTCAAATCCAACGCCCGCAAAGTATGGACTTTCGACAATTGGCCGCAGTATCGGATGCCAGTTTCGGTTCTGATCGAAGGTGCCTATATGAAGGTAAGCCAGCTTGTAACCATTTAGCTTTTTGACCACGTAGTCGTAAAGTTCCTCGGCGGCGTCTTCCTTAATGCCGTTAAATTCACCGCCAGGCGACAACCTCAAACCTGTTCGTTCGCTGCCTATAGCCTTTGTAACTGCTTCGACCACTTCGAATAAAAATCTTGCTCGATTCTCTTTCGAACCACCGTATTCGTCTGTACGCTTGTTAACGTTTGTCGAAAGAAACTGCTGGATCAGATAGCCGTTCGCTCCGTGTATCTCTATCCCGTCAAAACCAGCCTTGATTCCGTTTTTAGCGGCTGTTGCGAAATCCTGCACGGTCGCCTTTATCTCGTCGATCGTTAGTGCTCGAGGGACCACAAAATCCTTCATCCCTGCGCTGTCAGTGTAATTCTGTCCTGCGGCTTTGACCGCTGACGGAGCGACCGGCTGAGCCTCGCCCGGTAAAAAATCGGGCAGTGCGATGCGGCCTGTGTGAAAGATCTGCAAAAAGATCTTGCCGCCTTTTGCGTGAACGGCATCGACGATCTTTTTCCAACCGTCGATCTGCTCCTGATTGTAAATGCCAGGCGTGCGAACATAACCTTTTGCCATCGCCGACACGTTTGTCGCCTCGGTTATGAGCAAGCCGCCCGAGGCCCGCTGGCTGTAATATTCCGCTGCAAAGTCCGCCGGGACGCCATCCGCGTCGTTCGCACGGCTCCGCGTAAGCGGTGCCATTACGATCCTGTTCTTAAGCTCAAGCTCCCCAACTTTCAAAGTGTCAAATAATGTAGTCATTCCTAAATTCCCCTTAATTTATTCCTAAAACTTTAGGTCGTGGTTTAACTGATCCGCACGACTATCTTGCCAAAATGTGAGCCGCTTTCCATATATTCCAAAGCGTCTCTCGCCTTATCAAATCCAAATGTGCGGTCGATCACCGGCCGCAGTTTGCTCGATTCAATCTTCGCGTTCATGTTCTCAAACATCTGCCGCGAACCGACAAAAACGCCCTGCAGACGTATTGCTTTCATAAAGACAGGGATCGGATTGAATTCGCCTGCCATATCCAACGCCCCGATCAGAGCAATGTGACCGCCGACGCGGACCGCTTTCACAGACTTAGAGAGAGTTCCCGTACCGCCGACTTCGACGACGTGATCGACGCCTCGTCCATCTGTCAATTCGAGCACGGCTTTGTCCCAATCTTCCCGCTCACGGTAGTTTATCGTTTCATCTGCTCCGAGTTCCCGCGTCTTAGCGAGTTTATCGTTGCTGCTAGATGTCGCAATAACTCTTGCACTAAACGCCTTGGCGATCTGAATAGCAAAGACCGAAACGCCGCCCGTGCCAAGCGTCAGCACTGTGTCGCCAGCCTTGATATTTCCCGATACGACGAGTGCGTTCCACGCGGTCACCGCCGCACAAGGCAGCGTCGCTGCTTCTTCGTAAGAAAGATGCTTCGGAACCCTTACGACAGAATCTTCGCTAAAAGCGCCATATTCACGCAGCACGCCGTCAAATGTTCCCGCTCCAATCGCCGTCTTTGCAGTCTCAGCCGATGCACCGCCGTCGTGCCAGCCTTGGATAACGGTCGAGCAAACGCGGTCGCCGATCTTCCATTTAGTGACCGTCTCGCCGATCTCGACGACCTCACCGGCTGCGTCCGAAAATGGCACCGCGGGCAGTTTCATTCTCGGATTGTACTGGCCCTTAGCGACCATCACATCGCGAAAATTGAGCGAAGCGGCGTGAAATTTGATCAAAACCTCTCTCGCTGCAGGACGCGGAACTTCACGCTCGACAACCCGAAGATTCTCTATCCCAAATTGTTCTATTTCGTATACCTTCATCCCTGCTCCACTTTTACCAGCACATCAGCCAGCGTATATCTCGAAAGTGCGGTAGTCACACTCGCGTCGATCTCTTTTTGGAGATTGCACAAAACTGCCTCGATATTTTTGCCGACCGGACAGTCCTGATTTGGCGATTTACCGTGCAACGCAAATACCTCACCGCAGCAGACCGCCTTGTAAACATCAACCAGACATATCTCCGCCGGATCGCGTGCAAGCCTCGTCCCCCCAAATGCTCCGGTCTGCGAAGCGACAAATTTTGCCTGGTTTAACTGGCTCAACAGACGGCGAATGACGACCGCGTTAGTATTAACACTGCCCGCGATATATTCGGATTTGACCGCCGTCTCTCCCGACCGGGCAAGCAGCGTCAAAACGTGTACCGCCATTGCAAATTGACTATTAGCCGCCATAACTGTAACAAGTATAGTTACAATTCAAATTCAAGTCAAGTCCACATAAAAAAGCCGAAACTGAATTTCAGCTTCGGCTCTTTTTCTAACGTTAAGTTAATAAGTTATTTCGAAGGGATCTTGATCTCACGACCCGCTCCCAACACTGAGTTTGGTAGCAGCCCGTTGTATTTTGCTACCACGACCGGATCAGCACCGGCACGTTGAGCGACTTTTTCAACAGTGTCGCCAGCCTTTGCCTTCACAATTTTCACACCACTTGGCAGAGCCGCAGCACCCGTCGTGGTAGGACGCTGATATACGATGTTTGCGACGCTGTTACCCGCGACCGGGACAAATACCTTGCCTCGCGGTGTTGTCATTCCCTGATTAGCCGCCATCAGATCATTGATGCTAACGCCCGTGCGGTTTGAGATCGTCTGCCAAGTTTCGCCGTTCGAAGTATTTGCGAGATTGGTGTTATTGACCTTCGAAGCAGGGATCCGTCGAAATACTGCGACAACTTCGTTCGCCTTACCGGCAGGAACATTGATGATATAAGGCACCGGCGGCGTTACGTTGCCGCGAAGATGCGGATTCAGGTAACGCAAATACTGAACCGTCGTATCGGACGACTGTGCGATCAGGCTCAGATTGGTCGAACCCGGAATGCGGACACGGTCATAAACTAGCGGAGCCGCAGGCCTTATGTGACCAAAACCATACTGATTAGGATTATTTGCGATCAGGATCGTTGCGAGAATATTCGGAACGTAATTACGTGTTTCCTGAGGCAGGTACGGATATGCTATCCAGAAATTTGAGACGCCTGCCCGACGGATCGCACGGTCAACGTTTCCCTCGCCGCAGTTATATGCAGCAATCCCAAGCTCCCAGTTGCCGCCGTAGCGGTTAGCCAAAAACTTCAGATAACGTGCCGACGCTCGTGTTGCCTCTTCAAAACTATTGCGTTCGTCAACGTATGCGTTGCGGCTCAAACCAAAACGCTCGCCCGTTCCAGGGATAAACTGCCACAATCCCGAAGCGGCAGCTGACGAATATGCACTCGGCTTCCAAGCACTCTCGATCTGCCCGAGCCAAGCTACATTTTCAGGCACACCTTCTTCCTTAAAGATGCGGCGAGCCATACGCATGAACATACCCGAGCGGTAAAGTCCGACTTCCATCGTGGTACGTCCGCGTCCGCGATAGTAGTTGATAAACTGCTGGATCATCGGGTGAACTTGGAATGAAAACCCGAGTGATTTATTAGCGACCGCAGTCTGGATATATTGATATTGCTGTTGAGCGATCGGATTGTTGTCGATCTGTTGCTCGTCTGGTGTAAGTTCGAGTTTTGCCAGTTCATCTAGCGGCGACGGCTCAAATCCCTGTGAGTTAAATCCGGCACTCGGGCCGCCTGTCGAACCAGCCACTGCTGTTGTGTTCGTTCCGGGAATAGCAGGTTTGACTATTGTTGATCGCA
>JBKJRA010000259.1:0-3837 GCA_046594975.1 Pyrinomonadaceae bacterium
ATGCTCTTGGTTTATTGGGGCGTGATCGGCGTTATAATCCGCCCTGTCTTTTCTTTGGTCGAATATTTGCTATTTACACGTTGGTTTTAATTGATGAAAAAACGTATTTTCAGCGGAGCACAGCCGACCGGCGAACTGCATATCGGCAACTATCTCGGAGCCCTCAAAAACTGGGTCGCACTGCAGGACGAGTATGAATCGTTTTACTGCATCGTCAATCTCCACGCCATCACTCTGCCGCAAGACCCGAAAGTTTTGCGTCAAAAAACGCTCGACCTCGCACGCATCTACCTCGCCGCCGGAGTCGATCCTGAAAAAGCTACGGTTTTCATTCAGAGTGATGTTCCCGAACACGCTGAGTTGACGTGGGTTTTATCGTGTCAGGCTCGAATGGGTGAGCTTGAGCGGATGACGCAGTTTAAGAGCAAGGCAAAGGGTTACTCCGAAGAGGAATTTGATGAGTTTAAATTTAAACAGCTACCCTCTGATCAAAAGCTTGAATATATAGACAAAACTTTTGCAGGTTTTGGTAACCCGTTTTCTCGGGAAGAAGTTAAACAAAGTGCCGGAGTTGGACTCTTTACCTATCCTGTGCTGATGGCGTCAGACATTTTGCTCTATCAAACTGATCTTGTACCTATCGGTCAGGATCAAAAGCAGCATCTCGAATTGACGCGAGATCTTGCTGAAAGATTTAACCGTGATTTTGGTGAAACTTTTAAGGTTCCTGAACCTTTTATCCCGCCGGTCGGAGCGAAGATAATGTCGCTGCAAGACCCTGCGAAAAAGATGTCGAAATCGGATGAGAATCTAAACGGCTCGATATTTTTGCTTGATGATGCTGGCACGATCACGAAAAAGATCAAAAAGGCTGTCACTGATTCGGGAACCGAGATCAACTTTGACGATTCACGTCCTGCGATCAAAAATCTCCTGACGATATTCCAGCTTCTTACCGGAAAACCGGCGAACGAATGCATCGCTCATTTCGAAGGCAAAGGCTACGGCCAATTCAAAGGCGACCTTGCCGAGGCGACCGTCGAATTCTTAAGGCCTTTTCAGGACCGCGTCAATAATTACAGCGACGAAGAGCTGACAGCGGTCCTAAAATCGGGTGCCGAAAATGCCCGAACCATAGCGGGCGAAACGCTGAAAGATGTTTATAAAAAATTGGGGATCAAATAGCTATGACATACAGAATAACGGTGTACGAAAAGCCTACTTGAACGACGTGCCGTAATTTGGCTACGCTGTTTCGTGAAAACGGTATCGAACACGACAAAGTCAATTATTTCCACGAGCCCTTTACAGCAAAGGGCCTGTCATCTCTCGTCTCTAAGACGGGCCTACGACCCTTTGATCTGCTGAGAAAGGGCGACGCATCTGTCACGGCCGCTGGAATCACGGCTGATACGCCCGACGCGGACGTTATTAGGTTAATGGTCGCCGAGCCAAATGCGATTCAGCGTCCGATAGTAGAGGTCGGGAGTCGTGCGGTGCTTGCTCGGCCTATCGAAAAGGCATTGGAACTGCTGTAACGGAGGATCAATATGAGGAAATTTTTCACTATTGCTTGCGTAATGTCGATCGGAGTCTTTGCAGCGTGTGATTTCCGAAGCGGGACGGCAAAAGAGGAAGCGGAGAAATTTAATTCGTCGCCAACGCCAACTATATCGCCTGCTCCAACGGAGGCACCAGTCGCCCCCGGAGACATTGTCCAGGTTGACGTCAATCAGCAAGGTGACACCATAACGATCAACGGTTATCAGCAGAGTAAAAATGTTACTTGCACAAAATTTAACCGGGTTACGTTGAGCGGTGCTGGTAATAAAGTCACTGTCAAGGGAGCTTGCAAACAGATAATGATCAATGGCGACCGTAACGAGATAACGGCTGACGCCACGATGGAATTCGTCATAAATGGCGGAGCAAATACTATTAAATATTCCAAATATCCAAACGGAAAACGGCCGATTGTCACTGATAATGGTGATGGGAATGTCGTTGAAAACGCCGGAATGCAAGGTAAGATCGTAAAATGAGTTATACAAATGGAAATGGAAATGGCAACGGACACGCCCCGAAGCCGAAAAATGTGCTAGGGCAAGTGCTCGAAACCTGCTGCACTGATCCGATGACGGGATTTTATCGCGACGGCATGTGCAGGACGGGTGTTGACGATAGCGGTCGTCACACGGTGTGCATTTTGGCGACCGATGATTTTCTGGCTTTTTCAAAAGCAGCAGGCAACGACCTATCGACGCCGATGCCGCAGTATTCGTTTCCGGGACTCGTCGCCGGTGACAAATGGTGCCTGTGTATGCTGCGTTGGCGCGAAGCTTTGAATGCAGGAATGGCCCCGCAGGTCTATCTTGAGGCGACGCACGAAGCAGCCTTGACCGTTGTCACGCTCGAAGACCTAAAACGACACGCGGTGGACGGCTAAGATCTTGGCAGAAGATTACGAACAATTTACATTTGATTTTCACAGGGAAACCGCCGAGATCACCTCCGGCGGCGAGGATGTGCTTGGGATCAAACTCGGCCAATTTGCCGGGCCGCTCGACCTGCTGCTGTATCTTATCAAACAGGAACAAGCCGATATTTTCGACATCCCGATCGCTCGGATAACCGAAAAATACCTCGAATATATCCGCCTAATGAAGCGGCTCGACATCGCCGTCGCGGCTGATTTTCTCGTAATGGCCGCAACGCTGATCGAGATCAAATCTAGGATGCTGTTGCCCCGCGACCCGACGGTTACCGAGGAAGAAGAGTTTGAAGATCCGCGTCAGGAGCTGGTTGACAGGCTGCTCGAATACGAAAAATTCAAGTCCGCCGCCGGGATGCTCTACGAACGCTCGACCATCGAACAAGCTGTTTTTCCTCGAGGGCCGATCGAATCGGACGACAACAACGCTGAGATCGACGCTTCGGTTTTCGACCTGCTGACCGTTTTTCAAAAGATCGTCGCCCGCCACGTGGACGAGATCAAGATGGAGATCCAGCGCGAGGAGATCTCACTTGCGGACATGATCAAACATCTCCGGGCACGCATTTTTGAGATCGGCGAGGTGAATTTATTGGAGTTTTTTGAGGAGATGCACTCACGCCGCGAGCTTGTGACTGCGTTCATTGCCGTGCTCGAGATCGTCCGGACCGAAGGCTTCAAATTACTGCAAAGCAAGACCTTTGGCGACATCATTTTACGAAAAGCCTTATAACAGGATGCACAGGATAATCAGGATGTAAATTGCATTTTCCTGCACATCCTGTATATCCTGTTTAATTATTTCTATGTCCGAGACCGAAGAAAAGAAAACTAGAACGCCTGCCGAACTTGTCGCTTTGGCGGAGGCTCTGATATTTGTGGCCGACGAGCCGATCACGACAAAGACACTAGCTGAGGTGCTCGACGAAGAGCGTGAGAGTATTCAGGCTGCCGTCGAGGAGCTGAAAAAAGAATACGAGTCGCGTGACAGCGGCTTGCAGATACGTGAGATCGCCGGCGGTTGGCAGATCGCCACACGAACCGAGTTTCACGAAGAGATACGTGCATTCCTAAAAACACGCCCGTCGGCAAAGCTCTCGCTCGCGTCCTTAGAAACACTGTCGGTCATTGCATACAAACAGCCGGTGACCGTCCCCGAAATTCTCGACATTCGCGGCGTCCAGTCCGCGACCTCGATCAAAACGCTCCTCGACAAACGCCTCATCGTCGCCAAAGGCCGCAAAGAGGCCGTCGGACGACCGATGCAATACGGCACGTCAAAGGATTTTCTTATTCAATTCGGCTTGAAGGACCTCTCCGAGCTTCCAAGCATCGAGGATTTTGAG
>JBKJRA010000005.1:0-4071 GCA_046594975.1 Pyrinomonadaceae bacterium
TCAGTAGTCAGTAGTCAGTAGTCAGTTTTTTATTACGCTCAATTGGTAATTGGTAATTGATAATTGATAATTGACGACGTGTTGTCCTTGCTTTCATCTCTTTATGGAAAAATCACTTATGCCCGCAATCGTCTATACGATAGCGGCATTTTTGAAGTGCATGATCTCGGAGCTCGCACCATCAGCATCGGTAATATCACGACCGGCGGGACAGGAAAGACGCCGTTGGTAGCTTATGTTGCAGAAATATTAGCGGAGCGTGAGGAGAAGGTCTGTATCCTGACGCGCGGCTATGGACGTGAAAATCCAAAGCAAAGAGTGCTGGTGTCAGATGGCAACAATGTACTCGCAAATGTTCACGAAGCAGGTGATGAGCCTTATGAGCTTGCGAATAAACTACTTGGCAAAGCGATAGTGATCGCTGACGCCGACCGCGTTTCTGCGGCTGAGTGGGCAAAGCGAAAATTTGGCGTAACCGCTTTTGTCCTCGATGACGGCTTTCAGCACCGCAAAGCAAAACGCGATGTCGATATAGTGTGCATCGACGCGACCAATCCTTTCGGCGGCGGCAAGATGCTCCCAGCCGGGCGACTTCGCGAACCGCTGCATAATCTGGCACGGGCGGATGTTGTTGTTATAACGCGAGCAAATCTGATCGCGGATATTTCAAGTTTGAGAACTGAAATTTCTGATATAAATCCGAAATCGCAGATATTCTCAGTAGAAAATAAGATCAGTGAAGTTGTTGAGATAGAAGAAGTTGAGGCAAAGACGCAAAGAACGTTAAGTATGGAAAAGAAAGCATTCGCATTTTGCGGGCTTGGGAATCCAGACAACTTCTTTTCTCAATTGCGGCAGGAGAATGTGAATATTACCGCGACTATGAGCTTTGCCGATCATCACCGATATTCACAGGTCGATGCTGATTCTATTGAAAATGAGGCAAAGAGAAGCGGTGCAGAAATTTTATTGACAACCGCAAAAGACGCTGTGAAATTATCAAATTTGAAATTTGAAATTCCCTGCTATGTTGTCGAGATCGAGATGGTTTTTGAAAACCCGGATGGATTCCCGGCTATGCTCTAAAAATCGCATACTCACTACCGGTCGTGTCTCTGCCTTTTGGCAGGCGGTTCTTTTTTGTCGCCCCAGTAAAACGCCCGTACTACGAGCACATAGACCAAGATACTTAAGGTCAGCAGAATAAAAAAGAAAACGACCATCCAGGCGATTGGGGACATATTATACTGGTTCTTCGGGCTGCAATTCGTTGCCTTCGATCCAGGTCGAAAGCAGGCTGCGGCTGCCTTTGTGATCTAAAACGTGCCGATAGATGACGGTCGCGACCGCAACGATAGGTATCGCTAAGAATACGCCGGGAATTCCGGCAACCTGCTCACCGCCGAGCACCGATAAAATGATAGCCAGCGGGTGCAAATGTATGCCGCCGCGGACAATACGCGGATATAGGATGTAATCCTGGATGCCGCGTAGGACGAGCAGAAAGATCGCGACGTATAGAGCTTTCCACGGATCATCAGAAAAAGCCGTAGTCGCTATCACTATGAGCCCAATGCTCGCCGGACCCAATAACGGCACAAATTCAAATATGCCGGCCAATATCCCGAGCAGTAATGCGTATTTCAGCCCCAGAACATAAAACCCAAGCGTGCAGATCAGCCCGATGAGAAAACAGGATGTAAGCTGTGCCCGAGTGTATGCAGCAAGCGTCGTATTGACATCCTGCAAGATCATCTCAGCACGCAGTCGAAGTGGCCCGGCGGGAAATGCCCTAAGCACTCCGAGCCGGAAAAGATTAACATCCTTGAGAAAGAAAAATGCCAGTATCGGGACAAGCACGAGCCAAGGCAGGTATGTAGCGAACACGAGCAAAAAATTACCGACAGCGGTGGTAACGCCGCCGCCTAGATCGGTTACTTTTTTATTAAGCTCCGCCTGAACCTCATCAGGTATTTTAAGGCGGTCGAAACGACGGTTAAGCTCATTGGTGCGCTCACGCATCGCCACACCTATCGCCGGCAGGTTTGCTCCAAACTCCTTTGCCTGCTCTACAACACGCGGAGCAATATTCGCGATCGCAAGCCCCAGCACCGTAAAAACGATCAAATATGCGATCACAATTGCAAAGGAACGCGGCATAAACCGGTCAATGCCTGCACTCTTAAAGGGGCGGCGAATTAGCCTGACGATAGGATCGATCAGGTATGCAAAAAATACCGAAATAAATATCAAAAATACGAGATAAGCGAGCGACGTAATTACGCTCTGGAAAAAGCCCGCGACCGCCAACAACAGCAATGTAATGACAACCACCCGCACGATCGAGCCCACCGTCGGAGACGACGCATCGAGAATGACACGCGTCGGATGCGGTTTATCTACTGTCAGTAATGTGTCTGTTTCGAGCTGCTTTTTCTCGACCATATCGTTTATTAATATACGCTATTTCTTGGTATTTGAGTTCATGTTTGCACCAAGCGGCGGCGAATAATTTTCGATTGCAAAGCGTTCTAAGAGTGTCAGCATGTTCTTGGGCGGGAGTTGTGCATTCGAGCCAATGATAAACACTTTGTCGTTGTCGGCGGAGACGCGTCGGTTCATATCGATGGTCTGCATTTTGATGACGCTGCGGTCCTCGGCGTCAATCGCGCCACCATCTTTACGTCTCAACACATAAACGAAACGAAAATCCGCGTTGCGCATTGCCTCAAGCTCTTTGGCAAATGTAATCGCCGAGCTTTCCGCGTTAGACGGAGCAGGCGTGTCCTTACCGGATTTGAGAATGTTTTCGTTGGCTCCGCACCCAACAAAAAGAGTCGCGAACGCGGCGAGCAATATAAAACGGCGTATATATTTAACTCGATTTACCTGCAACATAATATCTGCATCATTCATCGGACATAACGGTTTTACCACAAAACCGGGGGGCTTGGTAAAGTGAAGCTTACAACTTGTTGGAAAATCGACTCGACGCTACATTTCCACTCGTGTTCCTGTGAAAAATAATATGAAAAAATTGATATTTGGCTCACTGCTCATCGGACTGTTTTGTTTGGCGTCAAATGCACAAACCTTTAATAACTATCAAAAAGAGTATGTCCTGACTTCGCTTACCGAGGGAAAGATCGAAGCAAGCAGGACGCATCGAATGGTGCTGGCAGACTATCAACCGTCAGGACTCTATGTCAAAAAAGGCGAAAAAATTACGCTTAATGTCACCGCTCTTGCTCCGGCATACAGCCTGTCGTCAATGATCGGTTTCAAGCCGATGTGGGGCAACCGAAATAATACTCAAGAGAACAAATTGAGGAATGGCGTTAACACCGTTACAGCTACGCAGGCCGGAATATTGTCGTTCATTTTTGTAAAGACTCAAGGCTACGACACAACTCCGACGACGGTAAAGATCAATGTCAGCGGCGGCAAGGCATTTCCGCTGTATAACCTTGGCAGAACAAACTTCCTCAATTGGCAAAACGACCTGAAGATAATGACTGACGCTCCATTCGTACAGTTATTATCCGACAAGGTTCTCATTACAATTCCCTACAAAGACTATCTAAGAACTCCGATTCCAGATATTCCCAGATCGTTTAGAACGATGCATCAAGTGATCGATTGGGAGGATGAACTTGCCGGATTTGATGGCAGCACGCCCGAAAATGTCAGGACGAGAAACCGCGTTCATTATTTGGTCGACCTCTATTCGACACCCAAAGAAAGCGAAGACTATTACATGTATGCCTCGAACTATCTGATCGGGATGAAGAAAGATAATTTCAGCGACCTTACAGAAAAGTTGAACAAAGAATGGGGAATTTGGCACGAAACGGGACACACGCACCAACAAGATGATTGGCTGTGGGGCTCGATCACTGAGATTAGCGTCAACTTGTTTTCGCTGTATGTGCAGGAAAAATTTGGCTTACCGACACGTCTCGGCACTAAAGAAGGAGACGAGTCATTGACCACATTTAATAAAGCCCGGAAATACATTGCAAACCCTAACAAGGACTACCTTGGCGAAAACGAAGCTGATTATAATGAGCT
>JBKJRA010000008.1:0-9335 GCA_046594975.1 Pyrinomonadaceae bacterium
ACCGTCCGCCGCCGGGCCGTGTCGATTATTCCGAAGACGATTCTCCGACGGTAAATACGACAGTCGGTAATGGCGATGTGCTGATCGCGGCGATCACATCTTGTACAAATACTTCGAATCCGGCAGTGATGATCGCGGCTGGCATCGTCGCTAAGAAGGCGTCAGAAAAGGGAATGAAAGTTCCACCGTATGTAAAGACTTCTCTTGCTCCAGGTTCGCGTGTCGTCACGGAGTATCTTGAACGCACTGGTTTACAACAATATCTCGACAATATTGGATTTAACCTCGTAGGTTACGGCTGCACGACATGTATTGGTAATTCCGGCCCCCTAGACCCCTCGATCGAGGAACAGCTCGTCGAGCATGACATTATTGCTGCCTCGGTGCTTTCGGGTAATCGTAATTTTGAGGCTCGAGTCCATCAAAACATTAAGGCTAATTTTCTGATGTCGCCGCCGCTCGTTGTTGCTTACGCACTAGCGGGAACGGTCGTCAAGGATGTTTACCTGCATCCGATCGGACAGGATAGCGACGGCAATGATGTTTTTCTCAAAGATATCTGGGCATCGCTTGACGAGGTAAAAGAATTACTTCAAACGGCGTTCGATCCGCAAACTTACAAGCGGCTCTATTCAGAATTTGCGGAGCAGAACCCGCTCTGGAATAACATCGCCTCTAGCGTAGGCCAGATCTACGAGTGGGACAGGGAATCAACCTACATTCAGGAGCCTCCGTTCTTTGAGAATTTCTCGATGGAAACCGGTAGCTTTAGCGATATTCGTGGTGCACGTGCCCTGGCAATATTCGGTGATTCGGTCACGACCGATCATATTTCACCTGCCGGTTCGATCAAGGCAAATTCACCTGCCGGATCGTATTTACAAGAACTAGGGGTCGCGCCGCAAGATTTTAATTCATATGGTTCGCGTCGAGGTAATGACCGCATAATGTTACGCGGGACATTTGCTAATGTTCGCATAAAAAATCTGATGGCAGCTCCTATCGAAGGCGGTTTTACCAAACATCAGCCTGACGGAGAAGATATGACGATATACGATGCGGCAATGCAGTATAAAGCAGAAAACACGCCGCTTGTGATCTTTGCCGGTAAGGAATACGGCACAGGCAGCTCGCGCGACTGGGCTGCAAAAGGAACGTCCTTGATGGGCGTTAAGGCAGTCGTGACTGAGTCTTATGAGCGGATCCACCGCTCAAACCTTGTTGGAATGGGCGTGCTCCCGCTTCAATTCAAGGATGGTGAATCGGCAGCCTCTCATGGTCTCGACGGCACGGAAACCTTTGACCTGACAGGTTTTGAGAACGTCGATGTTAAACCTTTGCAGGATGTTACGCTCCGCATGACAAACAACCAAGGTGAGTCTCGCAACATCATACTTACATTGCGAATTGATACTCCGATCGAGGTGGAGTATTACAAGAACGGCGGAATTTTGCCCTATGTTTTACGGCAATTGGTCGCAGACTAAAAATATTTTTATTTTTATGAGACATTGCGGAATAAATCCGACATCTCGAGGAATTTAGAAGTAGTTATTTTGAATCGATTTTTATTGAAATTTTTACCTAACGGTGATAATTTAGGTTACAAAGGTAAATGTTATTTCGCCGACCCCCTTCCGGCCTTGATTTGGAGCTTTATATGAGAAAGATCACAGCGGTCGCGTTATTGGTAACTTTTATATGTTCGGCAGTAGTTCCTTCGTTTGCTCAGAGATCAAAGAATGTTTTGCCTGGAGACATTGACAAAACCCCATTACAAAAACCGTCACGACCAACACGTCCGTTTCCGGTTGTGAAAGGTGATTTTGCTCAGTTTGAAAAGGTCGAAGCTTATTCGGATGGGAGCGGCGTGGTCGTTCAATGGCAGATGGTAGAGGAAACCGGAAACGTAGGTTTCGATGTCTATCGCGTCAACACAAAAGAGCAGAAACCTGTAAATGACAGTCTCATCTCCGGTTCGTTAGCTGAAATCGGCAAACAGACACTATATGGCAAGAAATATGAATTCTACGATCCGGAAGCCGGTTTAGATTCTGTTTATGTTATCCAAGCAATGGGGCAGGACGGAAGACGAATTTCTTCGGAAACCGTAAGTGTTCAATACAGCTACGATATCGAGGCATCAACCGGACGGTCACGGGAATTGCTCGCCAAAACCTCAAACACTTCTAATGGCAACATCGAGAAGACATCTCCTTCACTAGGCGGTCGCGGGACGCTTAATTTTAAGAATGTTACAGCTGCAGCAGACCTCGCCGCACATCGGTGGGTGGTGTCAAAACCCGGTGCCAAGATCGCGGTGCGTACGGAGGGTATGTATCGTGTCCGCCTTACGGAACTACAGGCGGCTACCAACTTATTTACTAGCGGAAACGTTGCCAATTGGAGGCTTTTCAAAGAAGGCGTTGAACAGGCTATCAACATCGGCAGCGATGCAAACGGGTTATATTTTGAGTTTTATGGGAAGGGGCTTGATATTCCCGAAAGTGACACACGCATTTACTACCTGATAGTTGACACTGTTCCGGGTAAGCGTATGGTCTCGCGGATAGTCAGAGGGCGGCCGATCAATGGGCCAGCGATAAATTACGCAGCTGTAACGGAGAAACGCGAAAGGAATACCTATGTCGGGTCGATACTGAATGGAGATGCTGAGAATTGGTGGGGAAGACTCGTTACCAGTACTTCAACAGCAATTTCGGTAAACCTTACTGGCGTTGATTTTTCGGTTACAAACTGCGTCTTTACCCTGAAAATGCAGTCCTATTCGCTGCAAGTTCCGCCTACGGTCGGCATTGCGATTAATGGACACAGCATCGGTAATATATCGGGTCAAAATGACCAACAACCGTTTTCGGGACAGTTTAGTATTCCGACGAACTACCTTGTCGAAGGGGCCAACAGCGTGCAGTTGACCTCGCAAAACGGGAGCGGCGATTACAGCCTATTCGATTCGATCAAGATAAACTACTCGCGTCTGTTTAAGGCTGATCAAAATAGGATTGCATTTCCGGTTCCCGTCAATCAGCAAGCGATCGTCTCAGGTTTTACGACATCAAACATTCGATTGTTTGATATGACCGTCGAAGGAAGCCCGTCTTTTATATCAAATCCTGTTGTTACGCAAAACGGAGCTACCTACAGCGTTCAATCGGCGGCATTACGCACTAGGCTTGCTCCGACCGCTATTCCGACGTATGCCGTGGAGAATTCTTCGCTGCTCCAAGCCGCGGCCGTGACGGTCAATAATCCATCCAATTACTCTTCCACGCTCCGTAATGTTGACCTTATAATTATTACTCACTCAGCTTCGGATTTTATTGCTGCAGCGAACACATGGGCGGATTATCGCCGAAGTGCTGCCGGCGGCGGCTTTAATGTCGAAGTAGTCGATGTTGCCGACGTAATGGACGAATTTGGCTACGGAACATTTACCGCTGCGGCGATCAATGATTTCCTCCGCTATGCCAACACTAATTGGGTGCCGCAGGTTGCTGGCCATCAATATGTGCTTCTTCTCGGTGACGCATCGAGAGACCCAAGGAACTATCTTGGGTATGGCCTCAACAATCTGGTTCCTTCGAAAATCGTTACGACTATTTACAATGAAACGGCTAGCGATGACGCATTGGCCGATTTTAATGATGACGGCCTCACTGAAATGTCGATCGGTCGTGTTCCAACTAGAACAGCGGTAAATATCACGACTGTGTTTAACAAATCTGTATCATTCGAGACTCCGTCTAACCAATCTCTAGGCCGAGGATCTCTGTTTGCTTATGACGAGCCAAACGGCTATGATTTTGGCTCGATGAGCCAAGACCTTAGCAATCAGTTGCCGCCGTCAATGCCTAAAACGTTTGTTAGCCGTGCTTATGTGCAGGGCGATCCGCAATACGATGCAAGTAATCCTCGTGTTTTAAATCCGGATGCTCAGGCTAATTTACTAAGTTCACTAAATACATCGCCGGGTAAATACATCGCTAATTACAGCGGACACGGAGCACAAAGTTTCTGGGGTTCGAGTAGTTTCATGAGTAACAGCACGGTCAGTTCGCTGAACAATACTTCAAGTCCAACAATATTTACAATGTTGACCTGTTTGAACGGTTATTTCATAGGACCTGCTGCAAACGATGACGCTATTGCAGATGTATTGATAAAATCGCCTAATGGCGGAGCCGTTGTAGCTTGGGCATCAACGGGGTTAACGACGGCAGATGTCCAGATGCTAATGGGAAGACAGTTTTTCAATCAGATAGGTATCGGCAATATTAAACGGATGGGCGATCTTATTCGTGACGCAAAAGCACAGATCCCATACGGTACCGATGTGAGGTATTCATGGGTGCTGTTTGGCGATCCTATGCTTAAGGTCAGACAGTAATTGTTTGGGTTTAGTTAATGAAAAAGGCGTCCGTTTTGGACGCCTTTTTTTATTTGGTACTCACGGCGGGGTTCGAACCTGCGACCTCTTCCTTCGGAGGGAAGCACTCTATCCAGCTGAGCTACGTGAGCGTAGTTAGTAACTTTCTGTTAAGGCTGGTCTCGCGGAACGATCAAAATATGCCTGATGCGAACCGGCTCCACCGGGCGTTCACCTTCTTTCGGCTGTACTCCGGAGATCGTGCGGACATTATTCATGCCATCAATCACTTTGCCAAAAATAGTATATTTATTATCAAATCCGGCTTCGCGTTTTAACGTGATAAAAAATTGTGAATTTGCAGAGTTGTTATCGGGCCCCCTCGCTGCCCCGACAATGCCGGTATCGTATTTTAAATCTGAAAACTCAGCAAGGACATTGGGCTTATCGGATTTACCGGTTCCGTCATTCGCAGGGTCGGCATCTTTCGAAAGTGGATCGCCACTCTGTATAACCGACTCGTTTATGCGATGGAACGTGCAGCCGTCATATACACCTTCTTTTGCAAGTTGTTTAAATTGAGCGACCATCTTCGGGGCGATATTTGAATAAAGCTCCATCTTGATCGTGCCGTAAGCAGCCGAATTTTCCATTTCAATGACGGCGATCTCAGGATCGGCAACAGGAGTCACACCTTTTTTGATCTCTGCGTTGGTGTTTTTGGCATTGGCGGCTTTCTTGTCGCCGCACGAAAGTGCCGTCAGGGAACAAATCACTAAAAATAAAACTGCTAAATATTTCATATTAAATAGTCTTTTCGCTGTCCAAAATGATAGTGACCGGGCCGTCGTTTATAAGCTCAACATCCATCATTGCCCCAAATTCACCTGTTGCCACTTTGGGGTTTATTTTCCGTGCTTTTGCGACAAAATACTCATAATACTGCCGAGCGTCTTTGCCTGGGGCCGCATCTATAAAGGACGGCCTGTTGCCTTTGCGGGTGTCGCCGTAAAGAGTAAATTGCGATACAACCAGCAGTTCACCATCTATGTCAGCCAGCGATAGGTTCATCTTGCCGTCGTCATCGTCAAAAATACGCAGCTTGACGATCTTATCGACCAGATAGTCAGCCTCTTTTTCCCCGTCTTTATGCGTGACTCCCAGCAGAACGAGCAAGCCAGTGCCGATCTCACTAACGACATTGCCATCGACAGTCACTTTTGCACGCGAAACACGTTGGACGACGGCTCTCATATCTAGAAAAGTGAAAAGTGAAAAGTTAAAAACCAGTAGGTAAAAACACAATACGCAATTATTCACTTTTGACTATCAGTTATTCACTTTCAATAAAGACTTTGTTCATCACGACCGGATCATGCGGTTTGTCGTTTTGATTGCGGTCAACCGCAGCAATAGCATCGACGACATCTTGACCCTCGATCAACTTGCCAAATTTCACATAGCTCGGCGGCAGCGGGTAATCAACATGCATGATGAAAAACTGAGATCCGTTGGTATTCGGGCCCGAATTTGCCATTGCGACGGTGCCTTTGTCATACATTCCGGCGTAAAGTTCTGATCCACGATCGATCTCGTCGTCAAACTTACCGCCCCAAGCGGATTCGCCGCCATAGCCTTCACCAAGAGGGTCGCCGCCCTGGATCATAAAATTAGGTATTACGCGGTGAAAGATCACACCGTCGTAGTAATTTTTGTCAGCCAAAAGCCGAAAGTTTTCGGTCGTTTTTGGAGCATCTTCTTCGAGAAGTTCAAATTTGATAGTTCCTTTGTTTGTTTCTAATACTGCGATTTTATTTGCCACTAATTATTCTCCTAAATCAAAATAAAACGTTCGATCGCGGCAGCTACGCCACTCTCGTCATTACTTAAAGTTGTATAAAATTCTGTGCGTTCTAGCAACTTGGTGTCGGCGTTTCCCATTACGACCGGAGTCCCGGCATATTCGAGCATTTCGAGATCATTGAAATTATCGCCGATGGTCATTACGTTTTCGTGTGTGAAACCATGAATCTCTGCGAGTTTAGCGACGCCGTGGCCTTTCGAAGCCTCCGGCGGTAATATGTCAAGCAAGGTAAAATCAAACGCGGGATATATTGTGGCGAGAATCGTTACGCCATCTCTAAATTCTTCTCGCAAAGTCTTTTCCAGATGATGCATAGAAGAGCAACTGCCGGAAAATGAAATGTGAACTATCTCGTGTGCCGGGATTACGTCTTCAAGGATCGGAACGTGTGCCACTCCACTACGACCGATTTCGTCGCCGTGCAGGCCTTCGGACCATCGAAGGTACTTTTTGAGCGGCAAATTATCATCAGATATTCGGTCGTAAAGCAAAATGCCGTGACCGTTTGGATCGGTACTTACTAAAGCGTCTCCGCCAAAAACTTTGCCGACGCGAACCACCTCTAAACTCGTCTCCGTCGTTAATAGGGAGCAGTGAACAGTCTCCTCGCTTTCGGCATATTTGAGCAAACCCCCATTGTGGGTGATCAACGGAGCATTTAGCCCTAGGTCGATCCCAACAGGCTGTGCATCGCGAAAACGCCGTCCTGTAGCTATCGTTACCAATACTCCTTTTTCTTCAGCGGCACGAATAGCAACACGATTCGCGTCAGGTATTTCACCCTGCGAATTTAGCGTAGTTCCATCTAGGTCTAAAGCGAGGAGTTTTATCATAATGACTGACTTCTCCTTACCAAAATTACTAACTCCCAAATAGTCAACCCGACCAGCGTGGCCAATGCGAGTAAGTCCCATGGAAGAAGTCCGCCGCGCACTAGAAAAAAGGAGGTGAAATTTCCGGGGATTAGTCCGTCATCGGTCCCCAGATTGGGCGACAAGCTCAACGCAAAGTGCCATCGCTCGTGAAAGACCCAGACCCATCGCGCAAATAGGACGAGCGGGAGCAAAGTTGTAATAAGCGACAACCACACTCGCCCGCATGAAAAGAGAATTGACGCGATAATTAGGAGACAAAAACCCCCGAGTCTAAAATATACAATGAGCGGATCAATGCCATACTCATGTAGCTGAGGCGGCTGTATAAAGTCGCGTGCAAGCAATAGACCGAGATGAGCAACCCCAGCCGCTATAACAGCACAGGAAATTGAGACAAAAATGGCTCTTTGTGTGCTGGAAATCAGAATCATTGATTCGCATTGGCCTCATTTTGTTTTTTTTCAATTCGCTGCTGCTCGAGATATTGCTGATATTTCGCCTTGCCTTTTTCAAACTCGGCCGCTGATGCGTAGAACCAGTGTGAGCCGTCGTTTAGCTCTACATTGCGGACGTAGAAAAGGTAATCGTTTGTCTGAGGATTAAGGGCAGCCTTGATCGAGCTTTCTGAAACTGACGAGATCGGTCCCGGCGGTATTCCCGTTTTGATCCGTGTATTGTATGGCGAATCTACCTCAAGGTCACTCTTATTGATCGTACCGTCCCAACGACCCATCATTTTGGCGATATAGACGTTCGTCTGGTCGATGCCGAGAGGGATATTTTTTGAAAGCCGATTGTTGATGATACCTGCTACGATCGGACGTTCGGCCTCGACGCCGGTCTCGGTCTCGATCAGCGAAGCGATAGTTACTATCTCCTGCGGTGTTCGTCCAATGCTTTTTGCCTGTGCCGTCCACTCCGGCTTCCAAAATTTGCGAAACTGATCGACCATCAGCTTGATTATCTCTTGCAGTTTGGCATCACGCGGTACGTTGTATGTGCTCGGATACATATAACCTTCAAGGTTTGTCGCGGTCGGGGAGATGTCCCTAATGAGCGTAGTGTCGTCCATTAATGCCAGTATCGCTTTGTCGTCCGAGGGCGGAGTTTGCGGGAATTTCTCGGCAATACGTTTAGCGATATCAAAACGGGTAAAACCCTCGGGGATAGTTAATTTGATGGTGCGTTCTTCGCCTTTTTCCAGGACTTTCAATACCTGCAAAGTCGACATTGGCGAAGGGAACTGATACTCACCGGCCTGCAATTTGCTGCTATCACCAACAGTTCGAAGGTATATGTTCGTCGCTATCTCGCTTGAGATAATGCCCTCGCCAGCTAGTTTTGCGACGATCTCACGTGGTGTTGAGCCTTTTTCGATCTTAATGTATTCGTTTGCTTTTGTATGAGGACGGGACGTATTTACCGTGCTATAAACCCAATACGAAACACCGCACACGGCTATGATCACAACAAAAACTAAAGCAAAAGTAATCTTTACGATCTTCATACATCAACAATAAAATATCCACGGAAACCCTAGAGCGATCCGTGGATCAAAATCTTTCCAAAATAATTACTTGGCGGACAAATACTTGTTAACTGCGGCGGTCACAGACTCACTTTCCGGGGTGTCATCCGAACCAAACCGGGCAACGATCTTACCGTTTCGGTCGATAAGAAATTTATTGAAATTCCACGAAATGTCGCCGGAAAATTCAGGGTCAGTAGCTTTGTTGGTGAGAAAGTTATACATCGGATGCTGATCAGAGCCCTTAACAGAGATCTTTGCAAACATCGGAAATGTTACCTTGTATTTTGACGAACAAAATTCTTTGATCTCAGAATCCGTACCTGGTTCCTGACTTAAAAAATTGTTTGCCGGAAAACCCAATATGACGAAACCCTTATCTTTGTTCTTGTCGTAAAGTGCCTGTAAACCCTCATATTGGGGTGTGTAACCACATTTGCTGGCGACGTTGACGATCATCACTACTTTTCCCTTGTACGCATCCAATTTAACGTCCTGTCCGTCTATGTTCTTCATTGTAAATTCAAACACAGATTTTTCCTTGACCGCGTCGATCGGTGACGGATTCATAATAAGTCCAAACTTATACGCTCCGCCTGCCAGCACTGCAACCGCAACAACAAGAATAACTCCAAATGTTTTCAACATATATTATTTCTCCAATTCACGAGGAGTTCGTGG
>JBKJRA010000115.1:0-3152 GCA_046594975.1 Pyrinomonadaceae bacterium
ATCGTCAGCGGAGGCCTTCGAACACGGGAGCTCGCACTGGAAGGCTGCGATCGAGGCCGCCCGCAACGAGGCTATCTCGAAATTGCGACGCTGCGATGCCTGGCGGGACGCCGAAAATGTTATCGCACAATATTCAGGAGCCGCCGATGACAAACTCGAGGTGGTCCGGCAAAACGTAATTTGTGCGATGAGCGATATCGCTAACGGACAGGAGTTCAAAACCGCATTCGGTGCTTTTATGGGCTTTCGTTCAAACGGCGGGTCTGCAAAAAGCTGGCCGAACGGCGGCCTCGCAGAAATAAGGCAATGCCTGGCAGTTCTACGCGCTGAGTTCAGGATCGCTGACGAAACGGCGTCGTTGGAATTTGGCGAAGCGGAGGTCGAACTCGCCGAGCGCGTCCAATATCTCAAGCAGGCATTTGATCAGGCACGCACCCTGATAGCGGAAAATAAGATCCGCGAAAAACTGCTTGATTATTCCGATCTTGAATACTACGCGCTCAAAGTGCTTGAAAACGAAGAGGCACGAAAATACTACTCCGACCGTTGGCAGGCGATACTTATAGACGAATTTCAGGACACAAATCCAGTGCAGGAAAAGCTGCTTCGACGATTGACCGGCGGCACCTTGCTTACCGTTGTGGGTGACGAAAAACAATCGATATACGGATTCCGACGGGCCGACATTTCTGTTTTTGGCCGTTTTAAAGAGGATATCGGCAACACTGTGAATTTGGCGGCGAGTTTTCGCACTCATCACAAACTTGCCGCGTCTATGAACGCGATATTTTCAGTCGTTCTCGGCGATCTCCATCAGGAACTGGAGGCGGATCGTAAGGACGCCCCGAATGATGAAATTCCGATAAAGGCAGCCGCGATCATCGGTGAAAATGATGAAACCGTGTACCAACTCCGGCGCGTCGAAGCTAAGTACATCACCACCGAAATACAACGAATGCTTGCGGAGAAAATGCAGGTCTTCGACAAGCAGACGTCCAGCCTTCGCGCGATGAGGCCGGGCGACATTGCGGTGCTGTCGCGAACGCGAGCGCCGCTCGACATATACATTGACGCACTTTTAGCTGCCGGGATCCCCGCTGTAAATACCGGAGGAGGAAATCTGCTTGAAACGCGAACGGCCAAAGACGCAATGGCGGTCCTCGCGTTTACCGCTGACAGAACGGATGACATCGCCCTCGTCACGCTGCTCCGCAGCCCGTTCTTTGCCGTGAGCGACCGCGTGCTTTTTGCGCTGGCGCAAAAAAAGGATAAGGATCAGACATGGTGGAGTGTGATTGATTCGGCAAGCGGTGATCTCGAACCGGTTCGAGCTGCCCTAAACAAACTACTAGCCTCAGCACAAACAAGCACTCCTGTTCGGTTGCTCGAAATAATGGACGAAATGACCGGCTACACGGCGGTGCTTGTCAACCTGTCCCAAGGGAGACGTCGAATGGCGGACTGGCTCGGGTTCTTGAGCCTCCTTCGACGTTTCGCGGCTCTTGGTAGAAGCGATCTCCTCGGAGCAACCCGCTACGCCAAACAATTAATTGACGCCAAAGCCGAAATTCCCCGCCCGCCGATTGACGCCGGAGATGCCGTTTCGCTAATGACGATCCACGGATCGAAAGGCCTCGAGTGGCCCGTCGTTTTCGTCCCCGATCTCGCGAGGAAAAAGCGTAACAGCTTTTCAACTCTCAGCGTGGACAATGACCTCGGTGTCGCATTTGATTTCGATATTCAGGTTGCGACGTACGGTGACGATGCAAGCCCTTGTGAGTTTGCAAAGGCCGATCCGTCGATCCTCCGTGTTATCAAACAGCGCCGCAAGGATCGTGAACTTGATGAAGCGAAACGAGTTCTCTATGTCGCGATAACCCGTGCCAGAGATCGTGTCTTTCTTACTGCGGCGGGCGATAAAGGACCTGATCTTGAGCTGCTTAGCCCGGGTTTAGAAGCGGCCGGCATACCCGTCGAAGCGGTCAACGCGGCCGAATTTCCAAGTCAGGCCCGAACACCAAAGTTGCCTTTACCGGTGCCGGAAGATCGTGTTGTCGCCAAAGTGTTTCAGCTAGACCCTATTGCCGCAGGCCTGAGAAATATACCCGTAACCGCTCTTACCGAATACTCAGTGTGTCCTCAAAAGTTTCGCTTCAATTATGTTGACGGCCATCCCGGACTCAGTGAGGGATCAGCGGCCGGCCGAACGATCGGAACTCTGACCCATACCGCACTCGAGCTCGGTTTGGGATTCGTTGATGAACTTCGTCCGTTTGCCGCCGGTGCCGAGGACGATTTTCTCGCAGACGCAATAGGACTAGCGCAGAATTTCAATACTAATAGTGCATTTGATTCCGTACGAGGGATGCCCGTTTTACGCGAGGATGTGATAACGCTCACGCAAAATGGAATAACGATGAGCGGCATTGCGGATCTCGTTAGCGATGATTTCGTTCTGGACTATAAAACGGACAAAGTGATGGACCCGAACCATCATAAGTTTCAACTCTGGGCATACGCTGAGGCGTTGAACAAGCCAAAGGCTTTCATCGCCTATCTGCGGCATGATTCGCTGCACGAATTCGGAACGGACGAGTTGGTCAAGATCAAAACTGAAGCGGCGAGCCTGCTCGAGGGAATATTCGCCGGGAATTACGAACCAAAACCAACCGCTGAAAATTGTGGTTATTGTGTTTTCAACACGATTTGCGATGCAGGCGCCGCGTACAAAGAGTTCACGCCCGGGTATTTAGCCTAAGTACGGCAAACTTTTTTGCTTATCTATTGCTGGATTATTCGGTCACGCCGCGTGTCTTATCTATAAAAATCTTGACTGTCCGTACAATATTTGCTATGACAATAGACGGAAAAATAGATCTTTGACAATTAAATATTGGAGCCGGATCACCTCAAGCCCAAACTCTTATCGAGCGCAAAACCGTCAAGTTTTCCTGCTGGGATAGACGATGTTGTCCCATCCGGAATCGGCTCGGCGAAATGAAGTGGAACGCTGTAACTCCATGTTACACAACAATTACGCGATCAGTGTCTTGTCCTGAAATAGGTTTACAGTAAAATGGGACAAAATGGGACAAGAAAAGAAGAGAAAAGAGGCAGTAGAAGAGTATCTGAAAGGTGGTGTATCGCTGCGG
>JBKJRA010000290.1:0-19358 GCA_046594975.1 Pyrinomonadaceae bacterium
CGCGTTGGAAGCGGAAGGGCCTCGCCCGGCCCGAGCAAACCGAGAAAGATCTGCTGAAACTGCGGGATGACCACAATCATGATGACCGCGATGGCTCCGATCGCGACTGTGATAACAGCCGCCGGATAGATCGATGCCGAGACGATGCTGCGTTTGAGTTTGACGACCTTTTCGATCAACGTCGCGAGACGCTGCAGGATCAGATCGAGCACACCGCCCGTTTCACCGGCTTCGACCATGTGAGTGTAAAGGTTGTCGAAAACCTTCGGGTGCTTTTCGAGGGCAGCGAAAAGCGTCGAACCTTCTTCGACATTCTGACGCACCTGACGGAGTACATCTTTGAAAAAAGCGTTTTGCTGCTGTTCGCCGAGGATATCGATACACTGCACCAGCGGCAGACCGGCGTCGATCATCACGGAAAATTGACGGGTGAACACGGCCAATTCCTTAGCACCGACCTTTTTACGGCGGCCGAGCTTAGGTATCGATATCTCGCGGCCTTTTTCCTTGGCCTGTGTCATCACGATCTGCTCACGTCGAAGCAGAGCCCGCAGCTCATCCTGACTGGCGGCTTCTTTTTCACCGGCGATCAGTTCGTTAAGACGATTTCTTCCTTTAAAGGCGTATGTAGGCATTTTTGTGTATTGCTCCTGTCAAATATGTCGCGATTATCGTGGACGTTCACCGATGTTTCGGCCTTGTGCATAAGGGCTCCCGTTAGCTGCCGGGCGAGTTGCGGGACGGCCGTTTTGGTTGGCGTAAGCGTCGTTCAAACCCGAACCGCGGTCAATCAATTCTTTCAACTCGTCGGCATTAGACGAACGCTGCATTGCTCCTTCGAGCGAGATCTGCTTTTTGTGATAAAGCGTCGCAAGCGACTGATTGAAAGTTTGCATTCCAAACCGATCCTGACCAGTTTGCATCATCGAATAAATTTGATGAATTTTGTCTTCGCGGATCAGATTGCGAATAGCGGCGTTGGGAACCAAAACTTCGAGCGCCATTACACGTCCGTCGCCAGATGCTTTGGGCACTAGGGCTTGGCACATGATGCCTTCGAGAACGAGCGAAAGCTGTGTGCGGATCTGAGATTGTTGTCCGGCAGGGAAAACGTCGATTATTCGGTTGATCGTCGAGTAAGCCGAGTTTGTATGAAGCGTGGCAAAGGTTAAATGGCCCGTTTCAGCGATACGCAGAGCCATCTCGATGGTTTCGAGATCACGCATTTCGCCGACCAGCACGACGTCAGGATCCTGACGTAAAGCCGTTCTAAGTGCCGCACCAAATGAATGTGTATCAGCGGAAACCTCGCGTTGATTAACGACGCAATTCTTGTGGTTGTGAAGAAATTCAATAGGGTCTTCGATCGTCAGGATGTGTTCATGGCGCTCGACGTTGATCTTATCGACCATCGATGCAAGCGTCGTCGATTTACCCGAACCGGTCGGACCGGTTACTAGGATCAATCCGCGGGGCTTTTTGCAGAGATCGGCGATGACAGACGGCAGACCGAGTGCTTCGAATGTTTTAATCTCATACGGGATCGCACGAAACACCGCACCGACCGCACCTTTTTGGTTAAAGATATTGGCACGAAAACGCGACATTCCTTTTAATCCAAATGAGAAGTCGAGTTCGAGATTTTCTTCGAAACGGTGTTTTTGGGCATCGGTCAACACAGAATACGCAAGGCGTTTCGTGTCCGAAGGCGACATTGCTGCAAAACCCGGCAAAGGTGCCAGGTGACCGTGGACGCGAACCTGCGGTGACGAGTTGGTGGAAAGGTGGAGGTCCGATCCGCCAAGGTCGGTCATTTTTCTGAGCAGGTCGGGTAGGGTTACCTGCGATTCTACGGATGTTGATTGTTCGTAGCTCATAATTTGGGGTGGGTAAAATTGAAAGTGGGAGACGTCTGATTATTCCTTGACTGACGCTCTGAGTCCCGGGCGGACGCGGGATTTTAGCGAGTTGATCACTTTTTCCGATTCCTCGGCGAGGCGTTCGGCTTCCTGCACAGGTGAGTTGGTCGCGACAGAGTAGATCTTGCCGTCAACCTCGGTAAAGTAGAACATACGCGATTGCACCGCACCGTTCTTTGCTTGCGATTGAGCAACGACGACATACACCGGCTGTCCGGCGATATCTTTTTGATAGTCATTAACCACCCAGCCGTTTTCGCGGATCATCTTGTCGATAACATCGCGACGTAGAGCGGCTGTTGAAACCCCGCCAACTGATTTACTTTTGCTATATTCCGACGTTGCATTAATGGCCGGACCGACTACCGAGATCGCAGCCGAGCCAACTTGAGCACCCGATGAATTGTCAACGCGGAATTGGAGCTCATTTGGTGAAGCTCCTGCCTGACGCCATCCTGTAGGAGCCTGTTCGCCTGACGGCAAAACTGCTGGAGCCGACGAGTCGGGTTTTTGTGCTTTTGAAACCCTTGCATTCGAAACCGGAGTATTTTCACCCGCGGTCTTTTCCGCCGCACGAGCTTTTGCTAAGCGAAGCTGTCGCAGACGAAGAGCACGTTTACGAGCTTGGAGAGCTCGTTTCTGTCTCTGTCGTCGATGATATTGACGCCACCAGCCCTTAGAGTATTTCTTGTAATGCTTATGCTTGTGTTTACGATGCGTACGCGGACCTGCTTCCGTAGTATCGGTTGCAAGCGGTATGATCGCCCCGATGCCGATAAGTAGTGCCAACGATAATGCTATTGCCTTGACTAACATAATTCCTCCAAAACCTATATAACCGTTTCCTTAACAACTTCCTCGATGGTCGTGATGCCCTGTCGTATCTTACAAAGTCCAGATTCGCGTAAGGTTATCATTCCCAAATCGATCGCTTTTCTCCTAAGTTCCATTGCACTGGCGCCAATAATGATCAATTCGCGAAGCTCGTCCGTTATCTCCATCACCTCGTAAAGACCCACGCGGCCTTTGAATCCGGTGTTGTTACAAATAGTGCAGCCTCGGCCTTTGTAGATCTTGAGACTGCCGGCCTCTTCTTTAGTAAAGCCGACCTCTACCAAGCCCTCAGGTGGCAGTTGGACCTCTTCTTTACACTCGCTACAGATGCGGCGGATGAGCCGCTGTGCCTGAATAATGTTGACCGATGTCGCTACTAGGAATGGCTCGATACCCATGTTTACGAGACGCGAGACCGTAGATGGTGCGTCATTGGTGTGCAGCGTCGATAAAACTAGATGCCCCGTAAGTGCGGCTTTGATCGCGATCTCAGCAGTCTCAAAGTCACGAATTTCGCCGACGAGCACGATGTTTGGATCCTGACGCAGGAATGAGCGAAGTGCGGCGGCAAAGTTGAGCCCGATCTGCTCTTTCATCTGCACCTGGTTAATTCCCTGCAGATTGAATTCGACCGGATCTTCGGCCGTCATAATGTTTGTCTCTGAAGTGTTGAGTGTCTGGAGTGCCGAATACAAGGTGTTCGTTTTACCAGAACCGGTCGGGCCTGTGACTAAAACCATGCCGTAAGGATTGGCGATAGCACGTTTGAATTTGTCTAGGCTTTCCTGCTCGAAACCGAGTTTGGTCATATCGAGCATCAGCTTGTCTTTATCAAGCAATCGAAGAACGACCTTTTCGCCAAATAGTGTAGGCAGCGTCGATACACGAAAATCGAGTTCTCGTGAGCGATTGTCGATCTTGACTTTGATCTTGATGCGGCCATCCTGGGGCAGACGCTTTTCGGAAATATCGAGCTTTGCCATGATCTTGAGACGCGAGATTAGAGGATCGCGGATCTTAAGAGGCGGATGCATCACGTCATACAAAATACCGTCGATGCGGAACCGGATGCGAAAATCTTTTTCGTAAGGCTCGACGTGAATATCAGATGCTCCCCGGCGAAGCGAATCAACCATCAGCACGTTAACCAGTCGGACGACAGGTGCGTCTTCGCTGGCACGTGCCAATGCCGCCAGATCGATCTCGTCTTGTTCCTCGATGACCTCAAAATCTTCGGCTTCGCCGCCGCCGAATTCAAAGCGGTCGAGCGAAACATCAAGATCAGATGCGGAAAGCTTCTCGGCAGTATCGACCTTAAAACCATTTAATCCCGTTGCCGATTTACCATTTTTCCTGTTGCCGTTTGAAACACCGATGGCTTCAGCTTCGACGGCAAGGGCGGCGTCAAAAATATCGATCTCGCTCGACCCGCCATAATATTTGGCGATCGCCATCAGGATCGATGTTTCAGACGCGATGACAGGTTCGACGTTAAGTCCGGTCATGAACTTAATGTCGTCCATTGCAAAGACGTTGGTCGGATCTGCCATCGCCATCGTCAGCGTGGCACCGACCTTAGAGATGGGTAATACGGAATATTTTAGTGCGACATCCTCAGAAATGAGTTTAATGACTTCTTTTTCGATCTGAAACAGATCGAGGTTGATCGAGGGTACACCGTATTGTCGCGACAAAACAGCAGTCACTACGTCATCTGAGACGTAGCCGAGTTTTACCAGATTAGATCCGAGACGACCACCGTTGGCACGTTGGAATTCGAGCGTCTCGCGCAGTTGCTGCGACGTGATAAGATTTTCGCGGACAAGGATTTCGCCTAGTTTTGCTGACATTGTTTGTGCGGGCCGTTACCTCTGAAAAAACCCGGGGCAATGGGGATAATTAAGAAGAGGGCAATTCGGTCAAATTAAACGAGTGGTGACTAAAGGAAAACGATGATAAACATCGTTGACAATTAATAATACATTGTTAAACCAAATCGTGTCAATAATTCTTTTGGAAATTTTCGTGACCGGTTTGAGATCGGCGTGGGGAGACTTGTCGGTCAGATTGACCTAATTTTGTGATGTTAGGTCTTTGTTGAGTTGGACGATGAAAGAGCGAACGGCTTCGGCCTCGATAGTGTCAGGAAATAAACGCAAAAAATCTTCGTAGGTGGAGATCGCATCGGCATATTTCTTTTGCCGCTCATAGACGAGACCGAGGAGTTGGTAAAGGACCATCGCGTCCGGCGACCCGCCAAGCTGTTTTACACCAGCCTTGAGATATTTGGCGGATTCGATGTAATTAACGCTCTCGTTGTCGAAATCACCCGAGCCGCCAAATCCCTCAGCTTTCTCTTTATAGAGGAGTCCGAGACCCGCATAAGCCTCAGGTTGAACGCCTTTCCCTTCGGTGATTGCTTTTTTGAAGGCGGCGATCGCTTTGTCTTCTTCGCCGTTTTCTTTATAGATCCGGCCGAGCACAGCTAAAGCCTCCGGATAAACGGGGCGTAGCTTTCGGGCGGACGCAACAGCTTTTTCTGCTTCGTCCAGATCGCCCGTCTCTGATAAAACGCGGGCTAGAGCTATAAAAACTTCGGGGTAATTCGGACGAAGTTTGATAGCCTTCCTATAAGCATCAGCGGCTTTGTCGCGGTCAACTGTGGTCAATCGCTCCGCCTCTTGAAACGCGAGTTCGGCTTCGTCGGTGGTCTTAAGGAGTGTGATCTTTATCTCACCTTTTTGGACCGCAGCGAGCGGCTGGACCTTCTCTTTGAAACCATCAGCTCGAAGCCGTAGCGTATGTATCCCTGCAGCGACGGATCGTATAATGAGCGAACCGGTTTTATTTGTCTTGCCGTAACGCACATCGTCGATCCAAACGATCGTGTCGGGTTGGGTCGAAACGGTGATCGAGCGATATTGAACAGCCGCAGGTTTCTTTGCTTGTGCAAAAGTTAAAAACGCGGCGGCTAATATCAAAAAAGCCGTAAGTAATGATCTGCTTATATTTGAGGATGATCTCATAACGTTTGATTAGCCTATTATTTGACGGCGATGGATGGCGAAGGGTTGTGCTGTATTTAAGTAACAAATTCTAAGCATCTCCACCATTGGCAGTAGGCTTTTGTTTGCCATTGGGTATTTGCCCCAGACGCCGTAAAAGGAAAGGTATCGTTAATCCCTGGACAAAGACTGAAAACGCAACAACGCCAAACGTAACCGTCAGTATATCTTGTCTATAAGTGAAGGATTCAGGAACACCTAGTGCAAGTGCCAAAGCCAGGGCACCACGTAAACCGCCCCAAAACATTACATGTTGATGTTTTGAATCAACCTTTAGCCGTGTCCAGCCAAAGAGAGCAGAACACGGATATACCGAGATCGCCCTGCCCACGACGACGGCGGCGATCGCAATAATAATAGGAACGGCTGCGGCCGCAAAATTTTGATAAGCAAGATTGACGCCTAAAATAATAAAAATTACCGAGTTTGCGACAAAGGCTGCAAAATCCCAAAAATGACCAACTGATTCCTCGCCTTTGGCGGAGAACGACCCGAATGTGGTCATGTTTCCTATCAGTAGGCCGGCGGTCGTTGCCGCCAAGATCCCTGATAAATGAAAATGCTCCGCCAGCCAAAACGAACCGAAAGCGGCAACCGTAGTCATCGACAATTCGACCAAATGGTCCTTGGTACGACCGATGACAAGCAAAGCCAACCCTCCAACTAGCAAGCCGCTTATGATGCCGCCGGTGACCGATTCAAACATTAACCACAATGACGACGTAAAATTCAGTGATTCGCCTGCTGCGAAAGCCAGCGCGACCGCAAAAGCGACGGCGGCGGTGCTGTCATTGAACAGGCTTTCGGCCTCGACCAACAGGCGTAGCCTACCCTCGACCTTTGCTGCTTTGAAAGTGGCAATAACTGAGACAGGATCGGTTGCCGCGATCAGAACGCCAAACAAAATCGACGCCTGCCACGACCAACCTGCGGCAAAGTGCATGAATGCAGCTGTTACGCTGGCAGACAGCACGACGCCGACCGTTGCATATACTATGATCAGCGAAATGTCGCGCCGCAGTTCACTCCATTTGATATAAAGAGCGGCCTCAAATATGAGAGGCGGCAGCAACACTTTGAAAAGCAGGTCTTTGCTGAAATTTACGTCAAGCGGCAGGCTCAAAAACGACGCAAGCACACCCGCTGTGACAAGCCCGACAGTGTATGGAATTTTCAAACGGTGGGCGATCAATGCAATTATCGCACCCGCCAGGATCATTATTTGGAGCTGTTCGATTCTGAGAAATTCCATTTGACGCAGTCTTTATAATACAAGGGAAGGTATTTTCGCCATAATTCGCTTGATTTTTTCCGACGCCAAACTATAATCAAATGTTCGTGGCTGGGTAGCTCAGCTGGTTAGAGCGCGGGATTCATAACCCCGAGGTCGAGTGTTCAAGTCCCTCTCCAGCCACCATTTATGATCCTAAAGGACAGCTTTCGGGCTGTCTTTTTTATTTTCTCGATCTCTATTCTTCGACTCTTTCAGCTAATTCCGCCCAGCGGGTCAGGTCGGCATCGAGTTGTGCAGACAACGTTTGCTGCTCGGTAAACAGTTCGTGGACCTTTCCGGCGTCGCTCGCGGCTAGGGTCAATTCTTTGTCGATCTCGGGCAGGCGTTTTTCGGTTTCGGCTATACGCTGCTCAACGGCTTCGAACTCACGCATTTCTTTGAAGGTAAGCTTTTTTGGCTTTGGCTTTTCCGCGGTGGGCCCGACCAGGTAGCCTCCTTTCGCGGTTCTGACAGGAGTTGGAACCCGGTCGCAACCGCTCTCGGTTCTGACCTTTTCGTGGGCCTCGAGATAGGCGGAGTAGTCACCGGCGTATTCACGGACGTTGCCGCCGGGTTCGAAGCGGAAAACATTGTCGATGGTGCGGTCTAGGAAATAGCGGTCGTGGCTGACGACGATGAGAGCACCGGCGAAATCGTCTAGATATTCTTCGAGGGCGATGAGCGTCGGGATGTCGAGATCATTGGTCGGCTCGTCGAGCAGCAGGACGTTTGGCGAGCCCATAAGGATCCGCAGTAGATACAGACGGCGGCGTTCGCCTCCCGAAAGATTTCCGATGAACGAATACTGTGCCGCAGGCTCAAATAGAAAACGCTCGAGCATCTTGCCGGCCGTGATCTGAACGCCGTCGATGGTCGTGACATATTCGGCAATGTCGCGGATGTAATCGATGACACGCTGCTCGTCATTGAGGGCACGGCTTTCCTGATCGTAATAGCCGATGTGAACGGTCTGGCCGATGTCTATCTCACCACGATCGGGAGCGACGCGGCCGGTTATCATGTCGAGCAAGGTCGTTTTGCCGCTGCCGTTGGCACCGATGATGCCTATGCGATCGTCGCGTTTTAATAAATAGGTCAGGTCTTTTATCAGAGTCGCTTCACCGTAGGATTTGGACAGATTGTTGATCTCGATGACCTTTGACCCGAGGCGTTTTGAACCGATAGCGATATCGACGTCGCCTTTGGCCTGCTCTTTTGGAACAGCCATCAGATCGTAAGCGGCTGCGATGCGGTGTTTTGATTTACGCGTGCGTGCCTTAGCACCGCGACGAAGCCATGCGAGCTCTTTCTTTATCAACTGCTCGCGTTTGTGTCCCTCAACATTGCGTAGCTCGTCTTGCTCGGCTTTTTTCTCAAGGTAATAGGCGTAGTTACCGTTGAAATTTTGCACGGTTCCGCGATCGACCTCGAAGATACGGCTTGTCACGCGGTCGAGGAAATAGCGATCGTGCGTGACAAGCAGCAGGACGCCGGTGTAGCGGCGTAGGTAATCTTCGAGCCACTCGATGGTGTCGGCGTCGAGGTGATTGGTCGGCTCGTCGAGGATGAGAATATCGGGTTTGAATATCAGCTCGTGGGCGAGAGCGACGCGTTTTCGCTGACCGCCGGAAAGCGTACCCATCTTTGCCGACGTATCGTTAATGTCAAGCCTAGTCAGCACTGCACGTGCATTGGTTTCGATCTCCCAACCGCCGTTCATTTCAAGTTCGTGTTGGAGATCGGACATTCGGGCCAACGTCGCCGGATCGTCTTTGCCGGACGCGAGATCGTGGCAAATATTTTCGTAATCGAGTATCGTCTGCATCACCCCGCTGCTCGAGGCAAAGATAGTCTCGATGACGGTCAGATTTTCGACATACGGCGGGTTTTGCGACAGATATGCTAGGGATTTGCCCTTTGAGCGCACAACGCGGCCGGTGTCGGATGTTTCGAGGCCAGCGATAACACGTAGCAGCGTAGTCTTACCGCTACCATTGGCACCGATAATGCCGATCTTATCACGGTCCTCGATGCCGAGCGTCACACCGTCAAATAGCGGCTTTAAGCCGTAGTTTTTCGAGACATTTTCGAGCGAGACGATGTTCATAGGAAAAAGGTAGCAGAATGATGCCGACGTCGCCAAAATTTAAGGAAGTTGTACACGTGCTAAAACTGCGAAACGCGGAGAACCGCAAAGCAAAAATACAGAGTTCGCAAAGATCAAAAGGAATCAATATTGAGCAGATCGCCTATACGTTCAACAGTAATGTCTGCTGGGCGATATTTTGCGACGGATCCGATATCGAGAGCGTAGTGACCCTGACGCGGGAAAACGGTAGTTACTCGGTCGCCCCAAATGTCTTTGATAGCTGACAAGATGCGTAACTTATCGTCGACTAACACATATTTTTCGGCAGGGTAACGTCGTTCGACATCGGCGAGTTCGTATTCCTTGTGGATATAGATCAGGATGTTGCCGCCGACAGCCTCATATAGCCCCGAACGTTCGATCTTTCGCGGTTGAAATACGACATCGCCATCAGTAAGGATCACAACCTGCCCGAGCTGGCTGCATTTTTCGATAACGTCGAGTGAATTTGGAAACAAACGGTTCGCAAACGGATAGTTGATCAAATAGGTGGACATCGTAAGCAGATGCGAGTCATAAGGATGGGCGAGGCGATAACGCTGCAAAGCTCCGAGATAATCGGCATACCCGAGATCATCTCGAAGCTCTTCGAATATCTTCCAATAAGTGCCGCTGCGTTCGGCACCGACCTCTTTGTCCAAAAACCGACGCAGATCCTGCGTCACACGGTCATTGTCTAACAGCGTGTTATCGACATCGAAAAGGAAAACTGTTTTGGAATTCACCATATTTTTAACTGGTCAATCTCCGGTAAATATTTGGCATTCGCTCAGGCAAACTCAGCACATCGTCGATGATAGTGTAGCCGACATCGCCGTAGAGATCCTTTAGCTCGGCTTCGGATTCGCGGTCAACAGTGATGCAAAACGGTGTCACGCCGGACATCTTAGTCTCGGTCAGGGCTTCGCGAACGTCTTCGCGGGCGTAACGAGCGTCGCCGTAATCGTGATCGTAGGGACGGCCGTCGGTCAGGATAATTAGCAATTTTGTACGTGCCTCTTGCCGCAGTAATTTGTGCGAGGCATGGCGGATCGCGGCACCGAGGCGCGTGTTGTTTTGAAAAGTAATTCCGCCGATACGCCGCTCGGTCTCGTCGGAGTATTTTTCGGCAAAATCCTTGACCACATAAAATTTCACATTGCGGCGACCCTCGCTCGTAAAACCATATATCGAATAGACATCACCTACTGCTTCGAGGGCTTCGCTCATCAGGACGAGGCCTTCTTTTTCGATCTCGATAATGCGGCGGCCCGGATGCGTGTACGGCTGCAATGGATTTCGCGTGATCGTCCTCGCCGTCGAAGACGACTGATCAAGCAAGATCGAAACCGCCACGTCACGCTGTTTTCGCAGGCGTTTGGTGTAGATATTCTCGTGCGGCTCGCTGTGGGCACGGCGATCAACGACAAAATCAACCAATGCGTTGAGATCGTAATCTTCGCCGTCGATCTCACGGTTAACGCGAGTCAGATTTTCGGGTTTCATCAATTGAAATTGATGACGGATCGACGAGATTACTCCGCGATAACGCGAGCGTGTAAGCTCGACGAACGTATGGTCGCCCTGCTTTACTTTTTTCTCGATCACACGGCTCCAACCGACGCGATAATCATTTAGCTCGCGATCCCATTCGTCGTAGGCAAATGCTAGATCGTCGGCTTCGAGAGCCTGTTCCGGTACCTCGCTCTGCGACCATGCCTCGGCACCTTGCAGATCGTCGGGCTCGCCTTCGTCGTCGAGGCTGTTCCAGGCGTTGAAAAGGTCGCGGATGTCCTGAGCGTTTTTCTCACGCTCGCGTTTCACTTGATCCTCGGTAACGGACTCGGCGGCTTCTTTGTCGTCATACGCGAATTCACTCTTTTCTTCGGTCTCGTCCGATTCCGTTTCCTGATTTTGCTCGGGCGTGATGTTTTGAAACAGTGTGTAAACACGGCTCGTTGCCATCAACGAATCGGCTACGGTCGTGCTGCCCGTCAGCAAAATTGACTCGATGACAGTCTCGATCTCAGACACGATCTGTCCATAGAACATCTTTGCGTCATCCGTCGCACCGCCGCAGAGCGTTATCTGAAAGAGCAGTTCGAATGGCACCATGTGGATCGGCAGGTCGAAGATGTAAGGCCGATTAGACCGCAAAAAAGTCTGCATCAGATCGAGGTCTTTTCGCAGGCCGCGATACGTTTGCCGCAGCAAACTGTCAATGCGGGCATTTTCCATCGTGCCAAAAATTCGGCGTGCTAGACGCGGTTCAGGAAATACTTTGAGAACCTCGCGGTAGTCGGAATTTTTGGGCAAATTTGGAATTTGGGATTTCGAATTTCGAATTTCGGAAACCCGGTCATCCATATAACCGTCAAGAGAAAATGAAGCGCGTTCGTCTGCGGTTGCAGAATACCATTCAGATAGGTCGGTGAACGCTGCTTTCAGCGGAATCGTATCTGTTTCGAAAGTGCCGAATTCGATCTGGCCGGCACCGTGTGCGGCGAGGACCTTGTATAGGCGAAAATCCATCTCGTCGTCGTTAAATTCGGCGACGGTTGCGGGCAGATATACAGTCTTGCCGTCGCCGATACGCGATTCTTGCGGGATCATTGAAAGCGGGGCGACCTCGATCTCTTTGCCAGTCAGAGCCTCGACATACATTCGCAGAATGGATTGAATTTTTTCTAACGGCAAACCGAGACGTGTCTCTTGCAAACGCTCGTTCGATGCTCGCGTTTCGAGGGCAAAATAGCTGCGGCGAGCCTTGGTCGAATCGTTTTTGCGTTCGCTAATGCCGTTTTCGACCCATTCTTCGAACTGCTCGATCGAAACTTTTTTTAACGCTGCGGCACTCGATCTGAAAGCTGCAAGAGCACTCTCAGCATCGGTAGCCGCAATTTTCTCAGTAAGCTGTAGAACGCGGCGGATCGAGTAGGTTTCGATACGCTTCTTTTTGCCGGTTAGGGAGGCGAAAAACTTTGGCGTCGCTCGCAAGAACGAAATAAGGACTGCATTACCGTGGCGTGCTATCTCACGCGAGACGGAGCACCATTCATCGAACGCACCTTTGTCATAACTCAAAACCTTGCTGCCTGATGCGACAAAATGCAAGGTGACACTGCCGCCAAATTCGAGAAACTCGTTGGAACGGTTCATTAAGATAACCGCATTTTCTGCGGACATCTCATCGAGTGATTCCGGTAGATTTTGCCAGAGGTCGGCGGTCAGGCCGCCAGTTCGATTAGCAAAATTTGACGCGAGAGCGAGGACTGCCTCGGCGACGGCAGGCGTATCGTTCTCAAATCTCGTGAAAGCATTTGCGACTGCCGGAGTATGTACGAGAAAATCGGCGCTGTGTTTTGCGGAACGTTGAGCGATCTCGACAGCTAAGTTTAGGATGTCCGTCAGCAATTTCTTATCGGTTACCGCAGCAGCGATGTCCGGGATCAGATAATAGGTTTCGAGAGCGATGGAGCTAGACAGAACGAGCTGGCGCGTACAGACTTGAAAGATAGCAGATCGAGCGTCTTTAGGGATCTTTTTCAAACTATCGACACCCTCGGAAAAGAATTTGACGCCTGTATCAGAACTGCCCATTGCGAGACGGCGGCCAAATTCGCCCCAGTTTCGCAGGTCGTCGGCTGACAGGACTTTTGCAGCTTTTGGCACGGCCTCGACAAACTCGCGGCTTACTCGCAGGGAAACGCCTGCCAGAGCCGCACTCATCTCGAGAGCTGCTCGCTTTTTGTCGTTGGACAATTGCCCTAGCCTTCGTGCAAGGCCCGTTAGGGTCGGCTTTGTTAGGTTATTATCTTCGGTCACATTTCAATTTTACGGGAAAAGACCGAAAGGTGAAATCGGTCAATGATGATGCTCGCCTGTGACCTCGTTTAGCTTGCTGAGGTCGAGGAGTTTTGAAAACTGGTCAAAATGGAACATCGTCTCGTCTTTGCAGTAGTCGCAAAAAAAGGTGACATCTTCGCCGAGATACATATCCTTGAGGTGATAGGCGATAAAGCAGCCGTAGCAACGCTGGATGCGTTTTCCGAAATCGTGTAAAACTTCCTCATCAATGTGATCGCCCATAAGCTTTTAGATTTTATCACAGTGATTTATACAGTTGCCCTTGCTAAATGATCTGCAATATGTATTTAATAGTAAAAACTATGAACTGCAAAGTTCCGCATATTTATCACCTCCACCATCATCACGCGACACATTCGCGCGTGAGATAATCCCGTTTTCTAAAAAACTCGAATATTATTTCTAACCCAAACGCCGCGAAACTTGGAAAAGTATCGAGGGTGTTGTTTTGTCATTTTTACATTATGAAATTAAAAATTGCTTTACAAAGATCAGGACGACTCGCAGACGGTTCAACCGCGCTCCTAAAAAAATGCGGCATAGGTTTTTCAAACGGCATGGGTAAGCTGCGTGCCGAATCTGAGGATTTCCCGATCGAGATCTTTTTTTTTCGCGATGACGACATTCCTGAGTATGTCGCAGACGGGGTAGCAGATATCGGCATCGTCGGCGAAAATGTTTTGGCCGAAAGCCCCAAGCGCTTAGAAACCTTAGAGAAACTTGGTTTTGGCCGTTGTCGCTTGTCGCTCGCGGTACCCAAAAGCTTTGCATACCGTGAACTTTCTGACCTTGCCGGCAAGCAGATTGCGACTAGCTATCCGAATATTCTCGCGAGATATTTTGCCGATAGAGGCGTTGACACAGATATACACGTGATCAGCGGCTCGGTCGAAATAGCTCCGTCGATCGGACTCGCGGACGCCGTCTGTGATCTTGTCAGTTCGGGAAGCACGCTTTTTTCCAATGGCTTGACTGAGGTGGAAACGGTCTTGAGCTCTGAGGCGGTTTTGATCGCCAAGCAAGGGCTAGATGGTGAGGCTCGCGAGATATTGGATATGCTGCTTTTCCGCATCCGTAGTGTACTGGCGGCACAGGCGAATAAATATATTTTGCTCAATGCTCCGGCGGAAAAGATAGCGGATATAACAAGATTATTGCCGGGAATGAAGAGCCCAACGACGATACCGCTCGCCGAGCCTGGCTGGGTATCAATCCATTCTGTGATAAGCGAAAGCGATTTTTGGGAAGTGGTCGACAGCCTCAAACGCGCCGGAGCTGAAGGCATTTTAGTACTGTCGATCGATCAGATGATCAGGTGAAAATAATGAAAATAGTCAGATACCCGACGAGAGAAACATGGAGCGAATTACTCAAACGTCCCGCGATCGACTCTAAATTCCTTGAACGCACGGTGACCAATATCCTTACTGATGTTCGCGAAAACGGCGACATGGCTCTGCGCCATTGTGCCCAGCATTTTGACAAGGTCGAGCTGGACGAATTTTTAGTAGGCGAGGACGAATACGTCGAGGCAGATGCTCTAGTCTCCGATAAATTGAGGAACGCGATAGCGATCGCCAAGGCAAATATCGAGAAATTTCATCAAGTTGATGCTGCGGAACGTAAGGTCATTGAGACAACGCCGGGCGTATTCTGTTGGAAAAAGGTCGTACCGATCGAAAAAGTCGGGCTTTATGTTCCGGCGGGTAGTGCTCCGTTGTTTTCGACTGTGCTGATGCTCGTAATTCCGGCTAAATTATCGGGCTGCCGTGAGATAGTTGTTTGTTCTCCGCCGAATTCACATGGAAAGATCGACCCTGTCACTCTCTATGCCGCACGGCTATGTGGAGCAACCAGCGTTTACAAAATCGGCGGGGCTCAGGCTATAGGAGCGATGGCGTATGGCACGGAAACTGTGCCAAATGTCTATAAAATCTTCGGTCCGGGCAATCAGTTTGTAACGGAGGCCAAGCTGCAAGTGCTGCGTGTGGGCGTTGCGATCGATATGCCTGCGGGCCCTTCGGAGGTCGCGATCTTGGCGGACAATACGTGTGTGCCCGCATTCGTTGCAGCTGATCTGCTGTCACAAGCCGAGCACGGCCCTGATAGCCAAGTAATTTTAGTCTCAAATTCCGAAGCGGTGATAAACGAGACGCTCGCCGAGGTGGAACGCCAGATCGAGTTGTTGACGCGAAAAGAAATCGCGGTTGCTGCGATCCAGAATTCAAAAGCGATTCTTGTCAAAACCATCGATGACGGCGTTGAACTATTAAATGAATACGCAGCCGAACACTTGATAATAGCTGTGTCGGATGCTGAATCCGTCGCTGAAAGGGTAGTGAATGCCGGATCTGTCTTTATCGGTAATTTCTCGTGTGAGAGCGCGGGCGACTACGCGTCGGGAACGAACCACACGCTACCGACGAACGGCGCTGCACGGGCATACAGTGGCGTATCTGTCGCTAGCTTTACAAAGACGATCACATTTCAAAGACTGACTGCCGCTGGCATTAACAAGCTTGGCCCGACGATCGAAACTATGGCAGCGGCCGAGGGGCTCGATGCTCATAAAAATGCCGTCGCGATCCGTCGCGAATGGATCGGAGGTCAAGATGACGTTTAAGCTCGCGCGGCTCGTCCGTAAAAACATTAAGAATTTGAAGCCGTATTCGTCAGCTCGTTCGGAGTTCGCAGGAAAGGCTGAGGTCTTCCTCGACGCCAATGAAAATGCATTCGGTTCACCCGCAGGATCGGGCCATAATCGCTACCCCGATCCGCTGCAGACTGAGATAAAACATAGGGTTTCTGAGATCAAAAGTATCGATCCGTCGCAAATATTCGTTGGTAACGGCAGCGACGAGGCCATCGATCTCCTGTTTCGTATATTCTGCGAACCGGGTCGCGACGAAGTGACAATTTGTCCTCCGACGTACGGTATGTATAGGGTTTCGGCGGATATTAATGACATTTCGGTGCTGGAAATACCTTTGACCGTAGAATTTCAACTGGATGTCCCGTCAATATTATCCGGCATCTCCGACCGGACAAAATTGATTTTTATTTGCTCGCCAAATAACCCGACCGGCAATCTAATGCAGTGGGCATCGATTTGCGAGGTAGCTGAAAAGTTTGATGGCATTGTAGTTGTTGATGAAGCGTACATAGATTTTGCAGCGGAACCGTCATTGACAGTACAACTTATTCTGTTGCCAAATCTGGTGATCCTGCAGACGTTTTCAAAGGCCTGGGGAATGGCCGGCCTTCGAGTCGGTTTATCGTTTGCAAGTAGCGAGATCATCGACCTTATGAATCGTGTTAAGCCGCCGTACAATGTCAGCGGCATCGCCCAGAGAGCGGTTATCGACGCTCTAAATGATCAAAAAGGCATCGAACAATGGATCGAGATCGCCCTGCAGCAGCGGACGGTACTAGCAGAAACGCTCCGCCGCTTTGTTTTCGTTGAAAAGTTATATCCGTCGGACGCGAATTTTATTTTGGTCAAGCTTATTGATGCAAACAGCGTCTACGAATTTTTGCTTAAAGAAAAGATCGTTGTCCGAAACCGAAATAACGTCGAACTGTGCGGGGGATGTTTGCGTATTACTGTCGGGACACCCGACGAAAACATAAGATTAATAGAGGCTTTCTCGAAATACGAAATGCTTCGGAATGACTAAGAAATGGTAATTATGAAAAAAGTCTTATTCATCGACCGCGATGGTACTTTAATACGCGAACCCGACGACTTTCAGGTTGATCTGCTAGAAAAACTGCGGTTTCTGCCTGGTGCAATAACAAATCTTGGACGCATAACGCGCGAGACGGATTTTGTGCTTGTGATGGTCACCAATCAGGATGGGCTTGGCACCGAATCGTTTCCGGAAACAGCATTTTATCCGGCGCAAAATTTCGTGGTGCAGACACTCTCAGACGAAGGCGTCGAGTTTGCTGACATTTTCGTTGACCGGACATTTCCGCATGAAAATGCCCCAACGCGAAAACCCGGAACGGAGATGCTGACCAAATATCTATACGGTGAATACGACCTCGCTAATTCCTATGTTATTGGCGACCGCCCGACGGATGTAGAGCTGGCAAAAAATCTTGGGGCAAAGGCAATTTATATTCAAAACGTCAATTTTCCACTAGCGGAAGATGGTGGCAGAGTTTTTAGAGTCGATGGCTGGAACGAGATATGCGATCTGCTCAAATCGTCGACTCGTCGTGTGACCCATACGCGGAAAACTAAGGAAACGGATATAACTGTGAGCCTCGACCTTGACGGCACCGGCATATTAGAGATCTCAACGGGCATCGCATTCTTTGACCATATGCTTGACCAACTAGCGCGTCACGGCGGGCTTGATCTGACGATCGAGGCAAATGGTGACCTGCACATCGATGAGCACCACACGATCGAAGACGTTGCGATCACGCTCGGCGAGGCTTTTTCGATTGCCCTTGCCGACAAACGCGGGATGGAGCGGTATGGCTTTTGTTTGCCGATGGACGATTGTCTTGCACAGGTCGCACTAGATTTTGGCGGGCGAAACTGGATCGTATGGGACGCTGAATTCAAAAGGGAGATGATAGGCGAGATGCCGACAGAGATGTTCTTTCATTTCTTTAAATCATTTAGTGATAAGGCTTTATGTAATCTGAATATCAAGGCTGAGGGAGCTATCGAGCACCACAAGATCGAGGCGATATTCAAGGCCTTTGCAAAAGCGATAAAAATGGCAGTCCGTCGCGAGGGCAATGCTCTACCGACGACGAAAGGAATTTTGTGAGAGTTGCGATAGTAAAATATAACGCAGGTAACACTGTCTCTGTCGCTAATGCTCTGCATCGCCTCGGTGTAGAACCTGTGGTCACGGATTCGCCCGACGAATTGCGAGCGGCGGATAAGGTCATCTTTCCCGGCGTCGGGGAGGCTTCAACTGCAATGTCGTATTTGCGGAAACGCGGTCTTGATGCCGTCATTAAGTCGCTTACGCAGCCGTTGCTCGGCATCTGTTTGGGAATGCAGCTCATGTGTTCATATTCGGAAGAGAACGAGACCGATTGCCTCGGAATTCTGCCTCATCGCGTCCGGCTGTTCGAGTCCGATTATCTAAAGGTTCCGCACACAGGCTGGAACCGTATAACTAGTCTAAACTCACCTCTTTTTTACGGCGTGTCCGAAGGCTCGCATGTTTATTTCGTGCATGGGTACTATGTGGAGGCTGGGGTGGAAACAACTGCGGTTACAGAGTATGGGGACGAATTCAGCTCGGGTATCGACCTTGATAATTTTTACGCGGTTCAGTTTCACCCCGAAAAGTCAGGAGAGGTTGGGGCACGCATTTTAGAGAATTTCTTAAGAATATGATCGAAATTATTCCCGCAATGGATATCATCGGCGGTAAATGTGTGCGTCTGACGCAGGGCGACTTTGGTCGTAAGACCGAGTATTCCGATGATCCGCTAGAAGTTGCGAAACGTTTTGAAGGGGCCGGACTGACGCGGCTGCATATGGTCGATCTCGACGGGGCCCGGGCGGGTTCGCCTGCCAATCTCCACATCCTAAACCACGTCGCATCCGCTACGTCGCTCAATATCGACTACGGCGGCGGTGTAAAGTCGGAAACTGATGTCGCGGCCGTTTTCGGTTCCGGAGCTTCGATGATAAATATCGGCAGTGTCGCCGTCAGGCAGCCGGATTCTTTCATTGGTTGGATCGAAAAATACGGTGGCGATAAATTTTTGCTCGGCGCCGACTCTAAAAGCGGCAAGATCGCGATAGATGGTTGGCAGACGCAGACGAAACTGCCGACCCTCGGCTTTCTGAGGGATTTTGCTACGCGCGGAGTTAAAAGGGCGTTCGTTACCGATATAGCGAGTGATGGTGCGATGTCAGGGCCCGCATTTAAGCTCTATCGCCAAATTTTAGGTGCTGTCAAAGGAATAGATCTGATTGCAAGCGGGGGTGTAAGGTCGATCGACGACATTGACGAGTTAGTAAGCATGGGATGTGCAGGTGTGATCATTGGCAAGGCTTTGTATGAGCATACGATAAAGCTGGAGGACCTCGCAAAATATGCTGGCTAAACGCATCATTCCGTGCCTCGATGTTCGTAATGGCAGGACTGTCAAGGGTACTAATTTTGTCGGGCTCCGCGATGCCGGAAATCCGGTCGAATTAGCCATCCGATATTGTGACGAGGGAGCCGATGAGCTTGTCCTGCTCGACATTACAGCTACGGTCGCACGTCGTAAAACGCTGTCAAAAC
>JBKJRA010000343.1:0-3133 GCA_046594975.1 Pyrinomonadaceae bacterium
AAAAAGCAATCGTCGGGTGCGATCGTGATGGTCTCTTCGACAGCAGGACAACGCGGCGAGGCAAATTATTCAAACTACGCCGCGTCCAAAGGCGGCCAGATCTCGTTTACGAAAGCACTCGCAAGCGAGCTTTGTCCAAAGATCCGTGTCAACGCTGTCGCTCCTGGCTGGATCGAGACGGCGATGGTGAGGTCAGCTTTTGACGATAAGGCATACGAACAAAGTGTGATCGACTCCATTCCGCTAAAACGCATCGCTACGACCGACGACATTGCCTTGTCCATCTGCTTTCTTCTGTCAGACTGGTCGCAGCATATTACGGGTGAGATATTAAATATCAACGGCGGTGCCGTTTTGTGCGGCTAAACGCAAATATTTTATGACCAAAAGATCGATCGAGACCAAAATTGTCCATGCCGGTTCGCGTCAGCCATTGCCGCAGGGATTGCCAAATTCGACGCCTCTCTTTACGAGTTCGAGCTATAGTTATCCGTCGATGGCGGATGCCGAGCGGGTTTTTAGCGGCGAGATCGACGATTATATTTACTCGCGTTACGGCAATCCGACGGTGGCGGCCCTCGAACAAGCGATGCGTCTGCTTGAGGGCGGCTCAGCGGCTCGGGCATTTTCCTCCGGTATGGCGGCCATCCACGCGGCATTGCTGATATGCGATCTCAAACCCGGTTCGATTGTTTTGGCGTCGTGCGATCTGTATGGTGCGACATACGATCTGATCGCCAGGATTTTTGGACCGTTTGGCGTTGAGATACAAATGGCTGATTTCAGTGATCTGGATGAATTAAAGCAGAAAGCGGATGAACTCCGGCCCCGTGTCATGATAGCCGAGATGATCTCCAATCCTCTGTTAAAGGTACTCGATGTCGCTGCCACCGCCGCAATCTCTCGCTCGGTGGATGCTAGATTGATTGTCGATAGTACATTCGCGACACCATATCTAGCACGACCACTCGAACTCGGTGCCCACATCGTCGTCCATAGTGCAACCAAATACCTTGGTGGTCACGGCGACGCGACCGGCGGCATTGTTGTCGTCAGCGATTTGGCGGATGAACCGGCGTTGACGCGGACTATGAAACTAGCCGGCGGCGTCCTAAGCGTTTGGGAGGCCCATTTGATCTCACGCGGAATACATACGCTTGCGTTAAGACTCGACAAACAATGTGCAAATGCGGAAAGGCTGGCTGACGAGCTTTCGAAAAACAAGGCGATTGCTAAAGTGCATTATCCTAAATTCGCAAGTGACAGCGTTGCAAATTATTTGCTTAGGCATGGGCTTTACGGTGCCTTGCTGTCAATAGTGCTCAAGGACGACACACGCGAAGCGGCTTGGCGATTTATGGATTCGCTCGAATTATGCGTGCGTGCGACGACACTGGGCGATGTGTTTACGACGGTTTCGCATTCCGCTTCGTCGTCGCACCGTGAATTTTCGGAGGAGCGTCGGAATTCTCTCGGAATCACCGAAGGGTTAGTCAGAATCTCTGTCGGAATTGAGAATGCCGAAGACATTCTGGCCGATATCGAACAGGCCCTTCGGAAATAGGAAATTGCCTGCGGTTTAGAGCGAAAAAACGCGAAAAAGAAAACGGTCTCTTGTTTCGCGTGGTTTACTGGCAAATTTTCTTAACTCTTTTGCGTCCGCCGCTATTTTAAATTACTTTTACATAGTAATAGTGGGCGAAAACTTTCATCCAATTGTAATGAAATTTGGCGGCACGTCGGTCGGTGACGTGGCTGCTTTTGAACGTGTTTTTCAAATTGTCTCGACGCAAATTGAGCGGCATCCGGTTGTTGTCGTGTCGGCGATGACAAAGGTCACGGATGCGCTGCTTGCGGCATTTGAAATGGCGAAAAAGGGCGAGCCAGCCGATGCCGCGGCGTCGCTTGAACCTCATTTCGAACGCCATCGCGAGGTTACGCGGCAGTTTGATCTGCCGGAAACCAGCCCTTTTTATGTCGAGCTAGAATACGCCCACGAAGAGCTTACTGATCTGTTCGTCCGTGTCTCCCGACGTAGCCTACCGCTTTCGATGTTAAAAGATGCGGTTGTTTCATATGGCGAACAGCTTTCGTCGCGTTTGCTAACCGAAGTGATGAGATCCAAAGGCATCAATGCCAGACAGGTCGATTCACGGCGGCTGATCGTGACCGACGACGAATACGGTGCCGCTCAGCCGATATGGGACGAGACAGAAAAGCTGATAAAGCTCGAGTTGCAGCCGCTGATCGCAGCGGGCGAAGTGCCGATAATGGGCGGGTTTATCGCGGCAAATCGCAGCGGCGAGACGACCACATTGGGACGCGGCGGTTCGGATTATTCGGCGGCGTTGGTTGCGGCGGCTTTGCGTGCGTCGGAATTACAAATTTGGACGGATGTCACCGGAGTGATGACGTGCGACCCGCGTATTTGCGATTCGGCGCGGACGATCCCCGTGCTGTCTTACGAAGAAGCGGCCGAACTCGCGTATTTTGGAGCGAAAGTTTTGCATCCGAAAACCATCAAGCCTGCGGTCGATAATTCGATCCCTGTCCGCGTCTGCAACACATTTGAACCTGATTCGGTCGGCACGATGGTGTTAGCAGATTCGCCCGAAACTGCAAACAAGATCAAATCCATCGCCTACAAAAAGAATATAACGATATTGAGAATAACCTCGGCACGGATGCTCGGCAGCTTTGGCTTTATGAGCGCACTGTTTCAGGTTTTCGAACGTTATCGCACCGTTATCGATGTAGTTTCGACCTCCGAAGTTTCGGTTGCTCTGACGCTCGACAATGTGGATTCGCTCGAACAGATCATTACAGAACTCTCGCGTCTAGGCGAGGTCGAGGTCGAGAGCGGCTATGCTGTCGTCTGCGTCGTCGGCGAAGGCCTCCGCGAAGGCATCGGCCTCGCATCAAAAGTATTCTCTACGGTCGATGACATCAATATCGCCCTCGTCTCACACGGAGCTTCGAGCGTAAATCTGACGTTTGTGGTGAAGCAGGAATTTGTCGCGGATGTGATCAAGCGGCTGCATAAAGAACTTTTTTGAAATTTAGCCACAGAGTTCACAGAGAACTCGGAGAAATGTTTTTTCTCGGCGAACTCTGTGTTCTCGGTGGCAATATC
>JBKJRA010000201.1:0-16005 GCA_046594975.1 Pyrinomonadaceae bacterium
TTTCGCCAGCCGAAATTAAGGGACTCAGCCTTGCCGCTGTTTGTCTTGGTAAAGACCGAAACATTAGGGTTGTCGCAGTAATTATCTCTCGCTAGTTGATAGGTGTCGTCTGTCGACCCGTCATCGACGACGATGATCTCAAAATTTGTATGATGCGAGGCGAGCAGACTATCTATCGTGCGTAAGATAACCTTGCCCTCGTTAAACGCGGGAACGATAACCGAAACAAATGGGTTATAAGCCTCGCCGAAATTCATCGTTTCGCGACGTCGCGAACGCACATACTGGGCAAATGCTAGTATACCGATCACCGCCATACGCCCGAGCCCGAGGATGATGCCGATCAGGAAGATCCAGCGCATCAGCCAACCCGCGATCGACACGCCGTAAAAAACGTAGGCGTCCGTTTTGGCGTAAAAAGACTGATCCTGAGGCACGGGCGGCATCGCTTCGTCAGCCGTCATATTGGCAAGATCGGCAACGGTGGTGAATTCAAATCCGCGATTACGCAACTCGTGTATAAGCTTTGGCAGCGCCTCAATAGTGGCCGAACGGTCACCGCCGCTGTCGTGCATCAGCACAATATTGCCGCGTTCCTCAGGCGTGGTGATAGCTGCCTGTTTTAATATCTCATCGACCATCTGATCCGCCGTGTGCCGCGAACCGTCGTCATTTTTCAGTTTCCAATCGTCCGGATCGAGGTGCAGCCCGACCGAGATGTAGCCGAGGTTTTGCGCCTGAACGGTCGGATCAACCTCGTCCGGGTTTCGCGGCTCGGCATCGCCGAAATACGGTGCACGGAAAAGCCTCGTTGAGTGGCCGGTGAGCGATTCGATCAGGCGCTGTGTGGCGTTGAGTTCGAGATCGGTGATCTGACGCGGCACTTCGCCGAGATTTGGATGTGTGTATGAGTGATTTCCTATTTCGTGACCGTCGGCTACGATGCGTTTTATCAGGTCAGGATTGTCCTGACCGTTTTGCCCGACGATAAAAAAAGTCGCTTTTACGTTTTCCTGTTTGAGGATATCGAGTGTCTTTGGCGTCCAGACAGGGTCCGGACCGTCGTCGAATGTCAGCACGATTTTGCCTGGTTTATCACCCGTTCGCTGTATGACATACGAAGAAGGTATCTGTCGATAAACTTGATCGCTAATTTTTCCGTCCGCAGCGACTGTAATGTCGCGTGTGCCGTCCTGTGGTTCGGCGGTAACCTGCAGTATCTCGCCCGTGCCCTGAAAATCAACGTTATAGCCGTATTTGATCGTCCGTAGATCATCCGCAGCGACCTGCTTGTTGCCTGAGCCAAAGACTTTCCATAGCGACGGATCTTCGCTGCCGAGCCGCCACAGGGCAAAGCCCGCCGGTTTGTATGGTGCAGCTATCTGCATCTCGTTAAACGCGGTCGATGCGTCCAAAAACCAAACGGCGTGATTTTTCCCGTCTTCCTCGGTGTAGGTGAAATACGGATTTTTCGAAACAGGGTCAAATTTTATCTCAGTTGGCGAATCGAGTGATTCTTTTGCAGTGAGAAGCGATTCCTGAAATGAAAGATCTTCGGCCTCGCTCTTATCGTTAGCCCAGTTGTAGCCGTAATTGCCAAAACAGACGATCGTCTGGGCGGGCGACAGCTCGGCCATCCGCCTTTTTAATATCGACTCATACCAATCCTGTCCCGCTACCGGCCCAGCCTCGCCCGTTGACCAATGCTGGTCATACGCCATCAACATTAGATAATCCGTAACGCTCGCATACGCCTTATAATTCCAGTCCGGATTGTCGAACGGCACGGCTTGAGCCAAGATCAAACCGCGTGTTTGAAACTCCGCCCGCAGTTCTTTCATAAACACAAAAAGATTTGTCTGTGACGACTGCGGCACTTCCTCGATATCGATCGTAATGCCGCCAAATTTGTATTTGTCGATCTGGGTGAGTAATGCCGCGATCAGTTTTCGCCGCTGATCCTCGGTCGAGACCGAACGCACGAGGATGTCCGAATTCCATTGCTCATTTTTATAATTTTGCAGCAGTGGCAGCACCGGCATCTCCGGTTTGTTTTTTTGCAGGAAATCGAGAGCCTCTTGTGCCCCTTGATCGATATCTAGAACTAGCGGATCTTTCGGATCACCCGACAGTCTTATCCATTCCGGCACCATCCAATCGAGCGAATTGTAGTTTTGTTTTAGAGACGTGAGGCTCGAGTCGTCCCAGTTTACATAAAACCCGATGGCCAGAGGATTGCCATTGTTTGTAGCCTGAGTAATTGGGGGGCCTTTTGACGCTCTCAATAATTCCGCGTCGGCTGCTCGCTGCAATCTCGAATCGTCGCGATTTTTTTTCTCGCTTTTTGCCCTTTCCCCGGTTTGTTTTGCAATAACCTCACGTTTTGTAAGCGTTAGTTCGGGCGGGTGAAAGTTCGTGTCCGCCTCGTGCGGCAAGGCAGCGACAGGTTTCAAACGGATCAGCGGCAGGAAAGGATTTATCAGCACGCTGATAACGAAAAACGTCAGCAATACAGTCACGACCATACCTGCTGAGACAGTCGTATATGAAAACAAACGCCCGCGACGACCTTTTGAGTCCTGAAAAACTGCTTTGCCGTGACCGCTAATTTCTTCGTTCATATAACTAGTGCTAAATACGACGGCTCAACCCTTAAGTGTTGCAAAAATCGCATCATTTGCAAATACCGGGAAGGGTTGGAGATCCGCTTTGATGTCTTGTTTCAAATAGGCGTTTACATTTGGATAAAATATATATAGACGCGGAGACTTTTTTTTGCTAAATTTCCATTGCGCTGTTTACTTAGTATTCAATCAGACTTGGTTTGTGTTGCCGGTATTTGAAATCCGGCATCGATTGGTCGTTTTGTTCGGGATCGACAAATGAAAAAAGATAGATCTACAACTAACGGGTTGTCCGCCTCGGGAACCGCTCGCGCTATATCCGCTGAAAATATCGACGCTCTGTTTTCGAGCGTCGGCCAAAAACTGCGCGAGGGCCACTCCGCCGAAGCCGAAAAGATCTTGTTGAAAAATATCGATGGTTACAGCCACACGCCGGACAATTTTGCGAATCTAAAACGCCTCTTATCATTTACACTCGAAACCATCGGCCGATATAAAGAGTCACTCGAAGCGGTAATTCCATTCGAAAGCGAAGACGAGATATCAAAACTCTCTATCGAAACACAGGTTCGCGTAACGACGCAGCTCGCCATCGCCTATAACAACCTGACCGATCAGCCAAAAGCCGTAACACTGCTCAAAGAAACGCTAAAAAAAGCTGAGGAAAATGATCTGCGGCAATTGAGCGGAAATATCTACATCGCCCTGGCCCGCGTCTATCGAAAGCTGAGCGAATACCCCATCAGCCGCGATTTTGCCGAAAAAGCTCTCGATCATTTTCGCGAAAATGGTAATTGGCTCGGGATGGCAGAATCTTATCGCGAGATCGCCAATACCTATCATCAAGAGGGCAACAGTGAACGATCGATAGATAATTTTGAGCTCGGCATCAAGATCATCGGCAGCAATTCGGCGCCGTTCATGCTCGGCAAACTCTACACCGATATGTCCGGGGCATATTGGTTTCTTCGCCGACCACAAGACGGCATCGCCTGTCTCGAAAAATCCATCGAATTTTTTGACCAGACTGAGCATGCTTTAAATCAGGTCATCGCCTACAACAATCTCGGCATCCATCTGCTGCTCACCGGCCAATGGGACAAAGCCGAGGAGATGATAAACCGTGCACTCGTTATCGGATTAAAAGAAGATCACGTCCATGTAGCGGGGATTTACGATTCTCTTGGCGAGCTAGCACTACTGCGCGGCGATCTTGATCTAGCCGAGGAGTTTTTGGACAAGGCCGTTGTATTTGCCAAAAGCCGCAAACATCAGTGGTATACGATCCAGTCGATGCGTAGCCTCGCCCGATGTTATCTGGCTCAGGGCCAGATCAAAAAAGCTATTGCTCAAGCGACCGATACGATCGAGTTTTCACGCGAGATAGGCGATAAACATTACGCAAACATGGCGGGACTTGTGCTTGCCGAGAGTTACGTCCTGCAAGGCAATGTCGAAGATGCCGAAGACTCAATAACCGCCATTGAGGAAAAGGACCCGTCGGCAGATTTTTTTGTGCTTGGCAACATCCAGCGTATTCGCGGCCTCGCCGCTATAGAGGACGCTGACGAAGAATTAGCCATTCACCATTTCAACCGTGCCCTGACCATTTTCGAGGCCGCCGAAGATATATATCACACAGGCCTGATGCATCATTTGCTCGGCTCGCACCTCGATGCCCGTAATGCCGCGCGTGCTAAAAAACACCTCGCATCGGCGATGGATATCTTTAAAAAGCTCGGTGCCCGCGTGCTGATGGATGCGGCAAGCAAAGAGTTTGAACGTCTTGAATCGGTCGTTGATCCTAAACCCGTCGCAAAATCGGAACGTCGCTCCAATTCAGTCGTTTCGCAGCTCCTGACCGTCCGTCTCGCCGAGGCGACCGCGTCGCGCGAACTGCTGTTTCGCGAGCTTGTCGCCGTCTTGCAGCAGGACAGCAACGCAAAAAGAATTATTATCGCCCAGTTTAACGATAAAAATCGGCTGTATCCATTTATCACGCACGGATATTCTCCGCAGGAAAGTAATGAGCTTGTTACCAAATTGCACGATGCTCAGACCAAAAACGACGAGCGAACTTTTGTTAGAACCAAAAATATCGCCGTGTTGCATCTTCGCGGATCGGCCTCGCCGACAGCAATGCTGCTGATCGATCCTGCGCCTGGGGCGACCCTGACCGATGACAGCTCTCTGCAGCCGCTGCTCCGCGTGGTCGAGCTTGGCATGGACGTAGTTGCCTTGCGTGAAAAAGACAAATCGACACCCGCCGAACGCGAGCTGAGTCCATACACATCAAACAGCCTGATGCCCGGGTTTATCCACTCATCGCCGGCGATGACCGCCCTTGTCGAGGAAGTTTACAAGATCCGCTCGTCTGACGTGACCGTTCTCGTGACGGGCGAATCCGGCACAGGTAAAGAGCTCGTCTCACGTGCGATCCATACGCTCTCGAATCGCAAAGACAAGATTTTCGTGCCGTTTAACTGCACCGCCGTGCCTAAAGAGCTGGCGGATGCACATCTGTTCGGTTACCGAAAAGGCTCATTTACCGGAGCCGTCGCCGACAGTCCGGGAACGATCCGTACGGCCGATGGCGGAACGCTGTTTCTGGACGAGATCGGCGATCTGCCGATAGACGTTCAGCCGAAATTACTCAGGTTTTTGCAGGAAGGCGAAATACAACCGCTCGGTGAAAAGAAACCGCTCAAGGTCGATGTGCGTATCATCGCTGCAACAAATATGCCGCTCGAGGAAAAGGTCGCCGACGGCACCTTTCGCGAGGATCTTTATTACCGTCTAAACGTCATTCGCCTGCGCGTGCCGCCCTTACGCGAACGCCGTGCCGAGATACCGCCTATCGTTAATTATTACGTCAATCATTACTCCGAGCGATTCGGCAAGCACGACATCACATTCACGCCGCAGGTCATCGATATGCTGATGGTCTGTAATTGGGAGGGCAATGTCCGCCAGCTCTGCAATGAGATACAGCGTGTCATCGCCCGCGCAGTCGATAACGAGATCGTCACGCCCGAACACCTCTCGCCGGAACTAAAACGCAGCGCCCAGCCGCTGACGCCATTTGATATGAATTCAAACACACGCCCGATCGCAACCTACAATAGCGCATTTGCGCCATTCGTTAATATTTCCGAAGGCGGCACACTCGAAGGTGCCGTTTCCGAACTCGAAATGCAGCTCATCCGCGTGTCCTTGGCAAAACATAACTGGAATATCTCCCGCGTCGCCAATGAACTCGGCCTCACACGCCGCGGCCTCTATCTCAAATTATCTAGATACGGAATAGAAAAAGCCGCTTAGAGTTCCTGACATCCGCCCGTCTTCCAGTCGGTCAGTTTTAGCGGCCTGTTATTAATGTCCTCCCAAACCACTACCGTAACTCTGCGCGCTTTATGTTTTCCTTCACGAACGTCCATGCAGATCCGGTGATTTAGGCCCCTGACGACCTGCTGTTCAGCTTTTACGATCTCGACCAGTGTTATCTGCTTATGGCTGCTCTTTGTGCGGGCCTTGACCGCAAACTGGGCAAACTTTTTCGTCTCTTTTGAATTGACCGCAACATCGCCGTACCCGCCGCTAATCTGATCATCCTGAGCCGCTACGTGGGTTCCCCCGGCATAAATACCAATAACAGAAGCGATCGCAAACGAATAATACAAGATCTGTTTTTTCATATTTTTTAATTTCCTAAATTTCTTAAGTCCTGAACAATGCCCGGAAGCACTTCGATAACTTTATCAACCTCAGCAGTTGTATTAAAACGCCCCAGCGAAAACCGGATCGCACCCATTGCCTGCACATAAGGCACATTCATCGCTTGTAGAACGCCCGATGCCGTGTTGTCTTGCGAATTACAGGCAGAGCCTGTCGAAACGCACACGCCGGCCGCGTCGAGCCGTGCGAGGATCGCTTCACCATTGGTATTTTCAAACGAAATATAGGATGTGTTCGGCAGTCTTTTCGTAGTGTCGCTCGTTCCGTTTAGACGGGAATTTGGAATTTTGTTCAAAATTTCGGTTTCCAGACGGTCACGCATATTGCGTATCGCTGCCATCGGCGACAAATCTTTTACAAATTCCGCCGCCGCTCCGATGCCCGCCATTTGATGTACAGCCTCCGTTCCGGCTCGCCGCCCTCGTTCCTGTCCGCCGCCAAATGTCATCGGCGGCAAACTCACTCCATCGCGGATATACAACGCACCAACGCCTTTCGGCCCGTGAAATTTATGCCCTGATATAGAAAACATATCAATCTCAGTTGTTTTGAGATCAATAGATATTTTCCCCACAGCATTGACGCCATCTACATGAAATAGTGCGTTTGAGTTTTCTTTTACTATCGCGGCTATCTCTTTGACTGGAAATAAGATACCCGTTTCATTGTTCGCAAGCATTACAGAAACTATCGCCGTGTCGTCAGACAAAGCGGCTCGCAAACCGTCAATGTCGAGACTGCCGTCCTCATCAACATCGAGCCATGTCACGTGAAAGCCTTTACCTTCAAGCTTTTCACACAGCTTGCGAACCGCATCGTGCTCGACCCTTGTCGTGATAATATGCCGTTTTTCAGGGTTTGCTTCGAGTGCTCCTAAGATCGCCCAATTGTCGCTCTCGGTTCCGCCGGAGGTAAAAACGATCTCATCGGGACTTGCCGCACCCAGAAGTTCTGCGACGCTCGAACGCGAATCCGCTACCGCTATTGCCGCTATTCCGCCAAATTCATAGGCCGAAGACGGGTTTCCATAACTGCCGTCAACAAAAGGCCGCATCGCTTCAAACACCGGCGGAGCTATCTGCGTAGTAGCATTATTATCAAAATAGATCATGAATTGATTAAACTTCGACGCGGTCAATTTACCATTTACTCGTTAACAATTACAATTACCTTACCTTGAGCGCAATTTTAACAATACAAGATCCGACGGGGCGAAACTGGGAATTTAGCATTGCGACTGACAATGTCTTTACCATCGGCCGCGCCAAAGAAAACGATGTCGTGCTAAATGACCGCCGCGTCTCGCGTAAACACGCTATGATCACCGCCGACGCGGGCAAATACCGCATCATCGACGGATATATCGAAAACGGCCAGCTCAACCGCAGCGTCAATCATGTTTTCGTCAACGACGTCGTCCAACTCGAATGTCTATTGAACGAGGGCGATGTCGTATTGATCGGCGAAAGCACGCTTTCATTTAGAGTTGTAGCCGACGCGGTCGTGCCTGTTGTTATCGAAACCGAGTCGGCGACGATGATCAACTACACGGCCGACAACATAAAAACAAAGAGCGTCACGTTTGACGATCTGCCGATGGGCCATACGCAGGTGCAGATGTCGGTCAATGAGATCATCGGGCGGCAGTCGAATTTGTCGCTCGAATCTGCGATCGCGACACCCGTCGAGATAAAAGACCTCCGCCGCAAAGCCAAGATCCTAGAGCTGCTTTTCGAGATGAGCAAGACGCTTGGCACGGTATTTGAGTTAGAAGAAATATTTGAAAAGGCGACTGACCTCATCTTTCGCGGAACGCCAGCCGATCGTGTTGTCGCTTTGCTTGCCGAAGAAACGCCCGATGGCAAGATCGATATCACGAGCCTATATCAGATCGGAGCAAAGACACGCGATGAGAGCATTGAAAAATTGACCGATAAACTGACCGTCAGTCGGACGATTACGCAAAAAGTAATGTCTGGGGGCATGGCGATACTGTCGCAGGACGCTAAGACCGACGAACAGTTTCAGGGAGCCGAATCGATCGTCTCACAAGGCGTGCGTTCTACCATCTGTGCTCCGCTGATAACGGCATCTAACGTTCATGGCGTGCTTTATGCCGACAGGCTTGATCCGTTTGCCGCTTTTTCGCCGGACCATCTGGAATTGATCAGCGCGGTCGCCGCTCAAACGGCTGTCACGGTCGAGACCGTCAAAGCTCATAAACGCCTCGCCCGCGAAGAGGTTGCCCGTGCAAATTACAGCCGCTTTATGCCCGAGTATGTCGTGCAGCAGCTGCTTGAAAACCCGGACTCGTTCAAGCTAGGCGGTGTTAATCAGACGATCACCGTGCTGTTTGCGGACATTCGCGGATTTACCGCGTTTTCCGAACACGAAAAACCCGAACGCGTAGTTGCCGTGCTCAACCAATATTTTTCGATCATGTCGGAGATAATTTTTGACCACGGCGGCACGCTTGATAAATATATCGGTGACGGTCTGATGGCGTTATTTGGAGCCCCGACAGCTACGATTGCTGATCCTGTAAATGCTCTAATGGCGGCGGTTACGATGCAAAAACGCCTCATCGACCTCAATGCGGAGCTAACCGCTGCCGGATATTCGACGGTCGCAATGGGCATTGGGCTGCATACCGGCGAAGCGACTGTCGGTTACATCGGATCCGAAAAGCGTTCCGAGTACACGGCGATCGGCGACACGGTCAATCTGGCGTCGCGGCTCGAATCCAATTCCGTCGGCGGACAGATATTGATAAGCCAGGCAACCGCACTAGCCGCCGGAAACATCTTTCCTTTGGTAAAACGCGAGCCGTTAACGGTCAAAAACCGGCTCCAACCGGTAGAGCTTTACGAGGTAAATTGGGCTTGACATATCTTGTAATCGGTTCATTATTAGGCTTATATTCCAGGAATAGATGAAAACAAGGGGTAATATTAGGGTCATATCTTTATGTTAAAGATCTCATCTCTAAAAAAATTAGTTACTGATTCGATGGCTATAGACCTCGGGACTGCCAGCACAATTATTGCTGTCAAGGGCCGCGGTGTCGTGCTGGATGAACCGTCGCTCGTTGCGATCAACGAAATGACGGACGAGATCGTTGCGTTTGGATTAGAAGCTGCCGAAATGACCGGCCGCGAGGGCCGTGATGTTACCGTCAAAGCCCCTCTTACAGGCGGTGTGGTCGCCGATTTCGAACGCACCAAAAAGATGCTTGCCCATTTCGTCAAAAAAGCGAAAACCGGCGGATCTAATATCTCTCTTCAGGCAGTGATGAGCATTGTTTCGGATGTAACACACGTCGAGGAGCGAGCCATGCTAAACGCCGCCGAAGAGGCTCATATCGGCAAAGTCTTTATGATGGAAGAGGGACTAGCGGCCGCATTTGGTGCCGGAGTTTTGCCGACAGATAAAAGAGCCACGGCTATCGTCGATATAGGCGCGGGAACTACCAATATCGCCATCATCGCCAAAGGCACGATCGTCCATTCGACGTCTGACCGTTACGGCAGCAACGCAATTAACGAAAGCCTCTCGACACATCTTCGACGCCATCGTGGATTGCAGGTCGGGGAAGAAACGACCGAATTGCTCAAGACGATGTTTTCATCAACATTTTTGCCTGAGGATATTTCTAAGGCTATCGAAATTCGCGGCCGCGACGTACAAACCGGCGGCCCCGGAGCCGTCGAGATCACCGCCGGCGAAGTATATCCGATAGTTGAGGGCATTGTCCGCCGCATAGCTCTCCGCGTAAAAGACACGCTCACCGAACTCCCACCTGAGGTTGCCGCTGACATATACGATCGCGGCGTTATCTTAACAGGCGGCGGAGCCCTTCTCGAGGGCATTGATCAGTATATGCGTTCGTTTATCAATCTCCCGGTGTCTATAGCCGAAGAACCGCGATATGCGACCGTCCACGGCCTCGTCAAAATGTTTGAGGATCCAAAACTACTCGAGCGCGTCACCCGCAACGAACTTAGCATTCTGCAAAACGCCGAGATACCATTCGAGGCCTAAAATTTCAGCATAATAGAGCGGCATATTATGTTATTCTTAGGGCGTTAACGGGCCCCGGAACAACTGTCTATTTCTGTTCGTAAATGCCGTACTAGATGCAATTTACTAACTACATCCCGACGATAAGTAGCCTGCGTAATGTCTTTGACATCGCTTTGGTTTTTATCATTGTGTACGTGGTGCTCAAGCTGTTTCGCGGGACGCGGGCGGTGCCGACGGTCGTGGGAATGGTTATTCTCGGTCTGCTGTATTGGCTTGCCGTTTCGCAGGAATTATCGACACTCGAATTTGTGCTACGTTACGCGGTCGGGTTTATCGGCATCGCGATCATTGTGCTGTTTCAATCGGAGATCCGTCAGGCCCTAATGTATTTCGCAAATCGCCTGCGTTTTCCGATATTAAAGCGCCAACGTGGGCAGTTTGGCGGCAGCGTCTATGACGAGATCGTGCTGGCGGTGACGACGCTTGCTTCGGAAAAGACCGGTGCCCTGATCGTTATCGAACGCAACATCGGGCTCCGCAATTTTATCGACGCCGGTGTCCAACTCGACGCTCGCCTCAGCTACGATCTGCTCGTCACGATATTTAACCCGTCAACGCCGCTGCACGACGGCGCGGTCGTGATCCAAAACGAACGGCTCGCCGCCGCATCAGTCTTCTTGCCATTGACAAAAAACCCTGAGGTCTCACGCGAACTAGGCACACGCCACCGTGCTGCGATCGGCATCACCGAAGGCTCCGATGCCATCTCGATCGTCGTTTCCGAAGAGACCGGCCTGATAACCTACGTCGAAGCCGGTGTCGTCCACCGCAATCTCGATACCGGCCAGCTGCGTAAATTGCTGCTCGACGCTCTGGAAATACCACTCATCGAACCGCGTCGCGATAAGAATTTAGCGGCGGAGCCCTCAGAGAGCACGGAGATATTGTAAAGAGGATGGCCAGAAAGTTATTCGCAAAACATATCCTTCGCAAACTCTTTCTCGAGGATTGGGCGTTAAAGCTATTGGCTCTTGTTATCACGTTTGCTCTTTGGTTCGGAGTCACAGGCCTCAGCACTCCTACGACCAAACGGATCACCGTTCCGCTCAATTTCAATATTTCAAACAACGCTGAGATAACCAGTTCGCCTATACAGGAAGTCGATATAGTCATCAGCGGTGACAAACGAAAGATCGACCAGATCAACAAAGCTGACCTCATAGCCTCGCTAGACCTGACCGATGTCGCACCTGGCGACCGCGTCGTGTCTCTGACGCCGGAAAATGTCTATGTCCAATTGCCGCAAGGCATCAAGCTGACCGAGGTCGCTCCGGGCCGTATCGCTGTCAGTCTTGAGGTCGTCGAAGAAAAAGATATAGAGGTCAAGACGATCACTATCGGCGTTACAGCAAATGGTTTCGAGGTTTACAATACAACTGTTTTGCCTTCAAAAATCCGCGTCCGGGGCCCCGCAAGTGTCGTCAAAATACTCGAATATGTCCAAACGGACAAGGTTGAGCTTACAGGCAAAAAAGATGACTTCACCGCAAAGCAAGTCGCCGTAACATCTTCGAACCCTAAGGTTTCTGTGCTCAATACTGTCGTAGATGTGTTTGTCCGTATCGGCGAAACACGCATTGAAAGAACGTTTTCAACGCCCGTCAACGGCAAAATTGCGACGTTTACTATCTACGGGCCGAAAACTCTTATCACAAAAGCAAAGGCCGATGCGTTCAAGGTCGAAATGACCGGCGACACTCCGCAGTTAATTCTGCCGCCCGAATTGCAAGACCTTGCCGAGATCAGAAAGCTCGCCATTAAATAAACTTTCCCAGCCAGTCTTTGATGTCAACACGCATCTCCTGCGTGATCTCGTGCTTTGCAGTGTAGTGTTTTGAGTGAAAATGCGGTAGCGTTGTCGAGAGTTTTTCGTTGAAAGCAGCAAACTGCTCCTGTGTGTAAAACTCGTCATCGTCACCGTATAGATAAAATGTCTCCGCATCAAACGGCTCATATTTTTCATTAGTATCGAGATCGCCCGGAATCCCGCCGCAAACGCCGACTATGCCTTTCAAAATGTCGCCGTTCGTGAACGCAAATCGAAAATCGAGCGCACATGCCTGCGAAAAACCATACATAAAGACCTGCTTGCGATCGATCGTATTGTCGGCCGCCAATTTCGCGATCACGTCCAACACAAATTTGTGATGCAGCCGCACATATTCCTCAGGCTTGTGGTCCGAAAGCCAGCCAAAACCAACTCGATAGCCGTCCGGTGTCGGCCTGTAATGCGGATGCGGAGCCTGTATCGCGGCGATGACCCAACCGTCAGGAGCTACGAGCCTCGCCTCGCGCATCATATAGCGTTTATGAGCTCCGTAACCATGCACGGCGATCAGCAGCGGAGCAGGTTCCGTAACTGTTTCCGGCACAAATACGTCATAATATAAATTGATCACAGCTTTTAAACTCAGATCGGTTTGTAGATTTTCGTCGGCCATTGTCATAATTGTAGGTGTTGGGGAAATATTCTCAAATAGGAAAATTTATGAAAGCAATTTTGGGTTTGCTGATATTTTTGGTGTTCTCCCTAAGCATTTACTCACAAGACATAACTGGACAATGGAACGGCGTCCTAGTAGTTCCCGGACAAAAGATCCCTTTTGTTTATAATATTGAAAAAACAGAGATCGGCTACAGATCAACGCTTAACATTCCATCGCAAGGCGTGAAAGGCTTGCCTGTAACCGCAACAACCTACGAAAATTCAAAGCTGAAAATGACGATCGCAGAGCTCGGGGCCGAATTTTCGGGTGAATTAAACGCCGAGGACAAAATTGTCGGCACATTATCGCAAGGCGGCGGATCGTTCCCTGTGACTTTGAGCAGAGGTGGTATTGCCCTGCCGAAAAGGCCACAAGAACCCAAACCGCCGTATCCCTATTATTCAGAAGACGTTAAATTTGATAATCCATCCGCGAAAATTACGTTGGCCGGAACGCTCACTTTGCCAAAAAAAGACGGCGTTTTTCCTGTCGTTGTGTTGATCACCGGTAGCGGGCCGCAAAATCGCGATGAAGAACTGCTCGGTCATAAACCCTTTCTGGTTTTGTCCGATTATTTGACCCGAAACGGGATCGGCGTGCTGCGGTATGACGACCGGGGCGTCGGTCAATCTCAAGGAAAATTTAGCAACGCCACCACTCAAGATTTTGCGAAAGACGTGCGATCCGCGATTGATTATTTGAAAACCCGGAAAGATATCAAAAAAAATAAGATCGGTTTGATAGGGCACAGTGAGGGCGGAATAATAGCTCCCTTGGTTGCCGCAAACTCGAAAGATATTGCGTTTATTGTTTTGCTCGCGGGGGTAGGAATTCCCGGAGATCAGATCTTACTTTTGCAAAAAGAGTTGATCGAACGTGCCTCAGGCGTCGCCGAATCCGATATCCAAAAGGGACAAAAATCAAACAAAGGCGCATTCGAAATCATAAAAACCACTGCCAACTCAAACGAGGTCGAAAACAAGTTAGTGACCTATTATAAGCAAAATCAGATTCCCGATAAAGAGGCATCGGCAATGACCCAGCAACTTTCAGGCATTTGGATGCAGCATTTTATTAAATATGATCCGTCGCTTGTTTTGGAAAAAGTAAAATGTCCCGTTTTAGCTTTGGGCGGCGAAAATGATCTGCAGGTCCCTGCCAAAGTTAACCTCAATGCGATCAAGCTTCATTTGGAAAAAGGCGGAAATAAACGAATTACGATCAATTTACTTCCAAAATTGAATCATTTGTTTCAGGAATCAGTAACCGGCTCGCCTTCAGAATACGCACAGATCGAACAAACATTTTCACCCGCCGCGCTAAAGGAAATTTCCGATTGGATAATTCAGCAAACAAAATAGGTCTGGTGACTAGAGCGCAAGCATCCCTGCATGCTCTTAAATAGAAAGAGCCCTCTCCATAATAAGGAAAGGGCTTTTTCAATAACGATAAACAATAACTATTTCAGGTACTTCTTAAAAAACTCAAGACTCCTTTCCCAAGCCAGCTTTGCGGCTTCGGCGTCGTAGCGCGGCGTGGTGTCGTTATGAAAACCATGCTGTTTGCCTTCGTACATAAACAGCTCGCATTTTTTCTTGTTGGCTTTCAGAGCCTCTTCGTATGCAGCGATGCCGGCGTTTGTGCCCGCATCGTTTCCGGCGTAATGCAGCATCAGCGGTGCCATGATCTTTGGCACGTCCGTAGCACCCGGCTGACGGCCGTAAAACGCGACGCCTGCTTTCAGTTCTTTGCCGAGCCTCACCGCAAGCTGATTGACCATACCGCCGCCAAAGCAAAATCCGATCGCACCCAGCTTCTTTTTGCTGTCGGGCCGAGCCTTGAGCCACATCGCTGAAGCGACAAAATCCTCGGTCATCTTCTTGCCGTCCACCTTTTTGAATGCGGCGGCACCCGCCTCGTCATTTCCAGGATAACCGCCCACCGATGTCAGCCCGTCCGGTGCAAACGCCATATAGCCAAACTTCGCGAGTCGCCTCGCAACATCCTCGATATACGGATTCAAGCCCCGATTTTCGTGTATCACCAGCACCGTCGCAAATTTCTTGCCCTTCGCCGGTTTTGCCAGATATCCCTTGATCGAACCGTTACCCGCCGGCGACTGCACCGTCTCATACCCGACCTTGATATCCGCGTCGTCCGCCTTAACCGTCTGCGCCCAAGCGTAATTTGGCCGCAAACTCTCAAATATCGCTGCCACCGTCAGCCCGCCCACAGCAAACCGCCCCGCATCCCTCAAAAACGACCGCCGGTCGATATCACCATGCTGATACTCATGAAATAGATCCAACAACTCCTGAGGATAATCATCTACCGTCTTTCGTTCCATATTTTTACTCCTTGCTGACTTCCATTCCTGTTGACACAGAATACCCGACCCAGCCTGAGAGTACCAAGTTAAACTACGCATAACAGTCTGTGTTTTATTGGAGAACTAAGTGTCCGGTTTATTTCCATTCAGGCGGCTTATGAAATTATCCTGCTGCCAAATTGTCGGTTTACTGTGGCATGCGTTCAATTGAAATAAAAAGTTTACGATGGAAAGATACAAAATTCGAAAACCGTCTAATTGAAATTAGGCGCTCTAAAACTCCGGCAGGTTAGCGGACCCGGTTCTTGAATAATGTGTATATTAAAGTTCTTCGCGAGCTTTATGATCTCGTTTAGGAAGTCGGTGCCACCGAGCCCGAACACTTTGTATTTTCATGGCATGGAAGAGAGCAACGTACGAATCCAAATCGACCCATGACATCCTGGCGAACCGCATGGAAATCGATTCGCAAGAAAGCAGGTTTAGAGCATATTCGCTTTCACGACGGTCGTCATACTGCAATCACAATGCTAGCTAAAAACGGGAGGCCGGACTGCTTTATACAGGCTCAGGTTGGGCATACCGACCCACAGATGATGAAAACTTACAGCCATATTCGTAGGAGGGCCCTCAACAAAGCCGCCATCGAGCTAGAGCCGCCATCTGCCGCACGTTAGGCGTTCACAAAAAAGCCGGTACGGAAAACCGTAGTAGAGCTATGTCACAACCCACGTCACAAACGAAAAAC
>JBKJRA010000209.1:0-8794 GCA_046594975.1 Pyrinomonadaceae bacterium
GGTCGCTGGCGTTTCCAAGTATTGCCTTTGGATCAGTTTCTTTCCTGATCGCATCGAGTATCTCCGAGTTTGCCTGCGCAGCCAAGACTCCCTGAGCGAACGACGGAATGGTCGAAAGCAGTACAACGCTGAGTATTAAAAGTATTCTCTTCATCATCATGCTCCTATTGTGTAGCCTTTTGCTTTTTAAACGGAGATGGCAGATCAGGGGTCACCTCATCCCCTACCCACACTAATATTTGATACTTAACGGGCATTTTTTTTGAAAGGACCTTAATGCCAAAATCACCGCCCGTCTTAAAGCTGCTGCTAAAAACACCTTCATTATCTGTGTTACCCGATCTATCAGCATCTTTCCAAAAATCTTTATGTAGCGAAATACCGAGCTTATTCGCTTTATCAACCGATTCGACGTAAACCATTATCGGTGAGAACACACTGATACCTCTCACAAAAAAATAGAGAGACTCGTCTTTCTGGTTTACATCGACGATAGCGATCCGCCCTTTTTCTTTGGCGGTCTTACCGACATAGCTCGACAGTTTCAGTTCTGTCGGCTTTATTTTTTCATCCATCGTGAATGGCTGTCCTTTGCAAGCCAATACGCCAAACAACAACAAAATACCTACTAGTGACCTCACCAATATGTATTTAATAAACGCAGTCTCGTTTTTACCTTTCACATTCATAATTACAATAAGAGGAAAGCCGCAGAAACAAATTTTTGATTCTTAAATTGCCAACATTGTACTACCAATTTTGGGAGATTGTAAATGTGGTTTAGCTGGATGAATGAATGTGTTGGCGGGGTTAGAAGCGATGACGGCCGCGATCAGTTAACTTAACTGTCCAGCGGCATTTTCCCATTCGGCATAGAGAGCTTGGATCTTTGTCTCGGTTTCTCGATGCTCGGCGGAGAGTGCGTTGAGTTTTTCGAAGTCAGAGGTGACGTCGGGCTGTGCCATTTGAGCGGAAAGCTCAACAGCTTTTTCTTCGAGAGTTGGAATCTCGGATTCGATGGCCTTGATGCGTTTTTCGAGTTCGTTGCGTTGGTTTTTGGAGAGGTTAGACGGGTTAGCATTTGGTGACGTATCTCTCTGCGAAACAGGCACACTCCCTACCGGTCGTGTTTCCGCCTTTGGCTGCGCCGCATCGAGAGTCACTTTCCAGTCGTGAAATTCGGTGTAGTTGCCGTCGAAATCGAAGACGCGGCCGTCCTCTTCGAATGAGAGCATCTGCGATGCGATCTTGTCTAGGAAAAAGCGGTCGTGGCTAACGACGATGATCGTGCCGTCATATTCCTCAAGGGCATTTTCAAGCGACTCGCGCGAAGGGATGTCGAGATGATTGGTTGGCTCGTCCAGAATCAGGACGTTCTTTTGCGAATAGATCAGCTTAGCAAGAGCGAGCCTTCCTTTTTCGCCTCCGGAAAGGGCCGAGACGGGTTTGAACACGTCTTCGCCGAGGAATAGGAATTTTGCGAGAAACCCGCGCAAAGTTCCATTGTCAGCATTTGGAGCTACACGGCGAAGCTCTTGCACAACCTCATTTCGCGGCTCAAGCCCCTCAAGGTTCTGCGAGTAGTAGCCGATATTGACCTTGGTTCCCCAATGTATCTTGCCATCAAGCTCACGGATATTGCCGAGGATCGTTTTGATCAGAGTCGTTTTGCCTGTGCCGTTGCCGCCGATGATGCCCAGAGCCGCACCGCGTAGGAGCGAGAAATTTAGCTTGCTTGCAAGAACCTTTTCGCCATAACCGATAGTCAGGTCCTCAGCGGTGAGGACATTATTACCAGTTCGCTCCACCTGACGCAGGCCGAAATTACCTCCGGATTTTTCGCTCGTAACTGCTTCGATCCGTTCCATTTTTGCAAGCAATGTGCGTCGTGATTTAGCCTGTTTAGTCTTTTGGCCTTCGAGATTTTTACGGATGAACTCCTGGGTTTTATTGATCAGTGCTTGCTGATTTTCATATTCGCGCAGCTGCTGCTCCCGGCGAAGCTCGCGTTCTTCGAGATATTTCGAGTAATTTCCCTTGTATGTAACCGCCTGGCCGCGATCCATTTCGACAACACGGTTGGTAGTACGGTCGAGGAAATAACGGTCATGGCTGATTACAACGTAGGTTTTTTCGTATGTTTTGAGAAATTCTTCAAGCCACTCAACAGCATTAACGTCGAGGTGATTGGTAGGCTCGTCGAGCAGCATTACGTCTGCGTTCGAAAGTAGCAGACGCACCATACCGAGACGATTCTTTTGCCCGCCGGACAGTGTCCGCACGTCGTCGCCCCAGCTTTCAGACGCAAAGCCCATTCCTAGCAGTACAGCTTCTGCCTTTGCGGCATACGAGAATCCGTCGGCGTGCTCAAACGCCGTTTGTAGGTCAGCGTATTTATGAAGCACGGCCTCGGAGTGATCGGTCTCCATAGTCTTTTCAAGCTGCCGCATCTCGGCCTCGATGTCGTGGATCTCTTTGAACGCGGATAGTGCTGCGGTGTGAACAGTTTCCGCTTCGCCAAAATCAACGTGCTGGTCTAGCAGGCCGAGTTTGAGGCCATTCATTTTGATGACCTCGCCGTCGTCAGCGGCCTCCTGTTCGGTAATAAGACGAAAAACTGTCGTTTTGCCCGCGCCATTTCGGCCCACGAGCCCGACCTTTTCGAACATATTTACCTGAAACGACACCCCTTTGAGGATCTCGGTGCCGCCGTAGGATTTCCACACATTGTTGAGTCTAAAAAGCATTTTTTCGTAAAGGAAAAGGTAAAAGGCAAAACATTGAAGTTTTGCCTTTCACCTCATGATCAGACCAACCTCGCTCGAGGCTATTTATTCGCCGCCGGCTTGGCCGCTGTGTTAGTTGCAGGCTTGACCGGAGTATTTGCTATCGGTTTAGCCGTTGTGTTAGCCATTGGTTTAGCAGCTGTATTTGCGTTGGCGTTTGTAGAAGCCGCATTCGCATTAGTCTGCGTGGTTGTATTAGCGTTTGACGCCGGGGCAGTATTAGCATTTGCTGCACCAGCTGGACGTGCACCGCTCAGTTCGTTCGGATTATCAACGACCTTTTTGGCCAAAAAGTTCTCGATCTTCGCGTCATTCATGGCGATAGCCTGATACGAAGCTGCCAACAGTTGTTTGCGGTTATCGACCAACTGTTTTTGTACCTGTTCGCGAACGCCGGGGCCTTCGAGCGTCACAGCTTCGTCTTTATCGCTGCGCTCCTGCAGTTTAAGAATGAACAGCTTGCCCTGCGAACGAGACGAAATGATGCCGCCGATCTGAAGCTGCGGATTCATTAACGAAGCCACGGTCTGCTCTGGAAACGCCTGTTTCATGTCATCTTCGGACATATATCCGAGATCGCCGCCCTGCAGCTTGCTCCGATCTTCGCTGTATTCACCTGCAACCGATGCAAAATCCTGCCCACCCTGAAGCTTTTTGATAACTTCGTTAGCTTTGGCGACAGCGGACACCTCATCCGTCGTGGTATCTCCTTCGCCTGCGTTCGATGGGTCGATAACTATACCGGCAAGTTTAACGCCGCGCTTTTTAACAAATGCTTCTTTATTACCATTGTAAAACGCTTCGACCTCACTATCCTTGGGCGGCTCTATTTTGCCGGTGATTTTATCAACAAGCTTTTGTATAGAAATGGCTTTTTTCACCTGAGTACGAAGAGCCGGTTCGGTCATACCCTGATCTTTCATCTCTTTTTCGATCTGGTCAGCCGTTTTGCCGCTAGCCGTTTTTTGCTTGTTTATTTCGACCGTAATATCATCTTCGGATGGCACAGTTCCCTCTTTCTCAGCTTTTTGGAACATGACTTCCTGCTGGATCAACGTATCGAGAACCTGCAACCGGGCACTCGCAAGCTCAAGCGGAGACATTTTAGCCTCTTGGCCCTGAGCCTGTAGTTTGACCGCACGATCAACCTCTTCCATAGTTATGATCTTGCCGTTGACTTTAGCAGCAGTCTCATTTGGGTCCACGCCGCTTGGCCCGGTATTCGACGACGGGCCTCCGCAGGCACTAAAAATTGCCGTAAAGACGACCAAGGTCGCCACAGCTAACATCACTCTTCTATTAATTTGCACGATTGCTTTTACTCCTTTCAACTTATCCATCTGTTTCACTTACTTGACGCGGGTCAAGATGATTTGTTATAAATATCGTTTTGAGTTTTTCGTAAAACTCTTTTATAGCCCATAATCAATGGGAGAGAAATAATATGGCAAAACGCTGCGACATTTGCGGGAAAGGCCCGCAGTTTGGAAATAACGTTTCACACGCGAACAATAAGACACGACGTCGGTTCAATCCGAATCTTCAACCTGTTCGGGTTCAACTACCCGCCGGCGGTAACGGACGACTCAAAGTCTGTACCCGCTGCATCAAGTCCGGAAAAATTATCAAAGCTGCCTAAGTCTATTTGAGATATCAGCTTGCACTTTGGTTGCCAAACGCTCGTTAATTCCAGCGTTTGGCTTTTCTTTTAAGCCAAAGCAATACACTCTATCTCGACCTTAGCATCACGCGGCAGCCTGGCTGCCTGCACCGTCGCCCTAGCCGGTTTATTGTCATTAAAGAAGCGACCGTAAACTTCGTTCATCTCCGCAAAATCGTTCATATCCGCAAGAAAAACAGTCGTTTTGACAACGCCATCAAGACTCGTTCCAGCTGCTTTTAAAACCTCGCCCAGGTTCTTCAATACCTGCTCAGTCTGCTCGCTAACCACATCAGAAACGAAGTTGCCGGTAGCCGGATCTATAGGTATCTGTCCCGAGCAAAAAACCATTCCTCCAGCTTTAATTGCCTGTGAATAGGGACCAATGGCCCCAGGTGCATTATCGGTTGAAACAATCTCTTTATTCATCATTAGCCACTCAAAAAGTCACTCTAAGCAAAAGGCGAATTCTAGCAAATAATTGGGCAAAAAGAAAGTTGTCTGGTTCGTTTGCGGTAATTTTAGGGATTTACACGCTCGACTGCGATAACACCAGGAACATGACGGATCGCAGCGATGACCTTATCAAGGTGTTTTTTATCAAAAACTTCGACCGTAACCTCGATCATTCCTATGTCGTCTTTGGAAACATTTGCTCGTGCATCACGAATTCCGGTCTTGATATCGGCGATCGCGTTAGTAATACCGGCGAGCATGCCAGTTCGGTTTTCCGTTGTTGCGAGCAACTGGACAGATTGTATTTGCTCTTTTTCGCTCTTAGCCCACTCTACCTCGACAATACGCTCTTTATTAACCATCAACTGCGACACATTCTTACAGCGTTTGTTATGGACGACAATGCCCTTTCCGAGCGAAATGTAACCGATGATATCTTCACCCCGCAATGGGTTACAGCATTTTGCACGGGCTGTAAGCAAATTATCGACACCTTTTACAACTATCGCGTCTTCGCCAAGCCCGATAAATTTGCGGACGGCTTTCATCCCGGTATTCAAACGTGTTTCTTTACGTGTCTCCGGGTCAAGCTCATTGAATTTTTCGGCACCTAAAAACTTTGCTACAACATTTCGCGGCAGCGTCTTGCCGTAACCAACGGACGCAAACAGATCGTCCGAACGGCTAAGGCCGTATTCGTTGCCGATACGCTTCATCTCCGTCTCGTTGTTGATAAATTTCTTAAGCGGTATTCGAAACCTCTCCGCTTCTTTTTCAAGCAATTTACGACCGATCTCGATAGACTCCTCACGCTGCTTCTCAGATATCCAATGACGGATTCGGTTTCGGGCGCGCGAGGTGAATGCGTAGCCTAGCCAATCGCCTGATGGTTTTGAATTTTGAGTCGTTAAGATCTCGACCACATCGCCGTTGCTGATCTCGCTGCGAAGCGGTACGATACGTCCATTGATCTTGGCTCCGGTGCAAGTGTCGCCTACGGCGGAGTGAATGGCGTAGGCAAAATCTATCGGTGTCGATCCACGCGGCAGTTGAATCACTTTGCCCATAGGCGTGAAAGCATATACATCTTTCGGGTAAAGATCGAGCTTGAGCGTTTCAATAAAGTCAGCTGAGTCTTCATGCTGGTCAGTATTCTCAACAAGCGGCAGTAGGAGCTTTTCAACGGTTTTTCTTAAAACGTCGAGAGCCTCGTCTTCTTCTTGTTGTCCAAGAGCGTTGTCCTTATATTTCCAGTGGGCGGCAACACCTTCCTCAGCGATATGATGCATTTCCTCGGTCCGTATCTGCACCTCAAAAGGCTGCCCGCCGTCACCAATTACTGATGTATGCAGGGATTGATACAAATTGTCCCGCGGTATGGCTATCCAATCCTTAAAACGCTCAGGAACTGGCGTCCAGACGTCATGAATGACGCTCATTGTCAGATAACAATACTTGCGATCGTTTTCGGTGATAATTCGTGCAGCGATAAGATCATAGACTTGGCTGATCGTGATCTTTTGTTTATTAAGCTTTTTCCAAAGCGAATAGAGGCGTTTAACACGGCCTTCGATACGTACGAAAGGAACTTCATTTTCTGTCAACTTTTCCGTAATTGTCGCTTGGATCTTTTCAAGAGCAGCTTCGAGTTCGGGGCGGCGGGCATCGACCTCAATTGAAAGTCGTTTGTAATCGTCAGGATAGAGATTTTTAAAGGAAAGGTCTTCTAATTCACTCCGCATTTTACCCATACCGAGCCGATGTGCGATCGGAGCGTAAATATCAAGAGTTTCCTGCGATATGCGTTCGCGTTTCTCAGGCTTTAGATACTGCATCGTTCGCATATTATGCAGTCGGTCAGCAAGTTTGATCAGCACGACACGAACGTCCGTCGTCATTGCCAACACCATCTTGCGGACATTTTCGGCTTGCTGTTTTTCTTTGGAAAGGTCGCTAATATTTGCGATCTTTGTGAGACCGTCAACAAGGAGAGTAATCTCGTCGCCAAAATACGACCGGATCGTATCAATATCGACTAATGTATCTTCGACAACATCGTGCAACAAGCCGGTCGAGACGCTGACCTCATCGAGACGCATATCAGCAAGTATTTCGGCAACCTCGATTGGGTGAACTAAATAGGGCTCACCAGAGGCACGAGTCTGACCGCGATGATGCAGTGCCGAAAACAAGTAAGCGCGACGTATCAGATCAATATCGGCCCCGGGCCGGTTTGCTGAAACCTTTGCTATTACGTCTTCGATACGAATCATAAAAATCAAAAAAGCGGTGCCCAATCAATTGTAATTGAGCACCACCTTTACTGAAAAGAAAAGTGATTTATTTTTTGTTAGCTGCGGCTGCTTTTTTTTCCGCATCAGTTTTCGTAGCCGCCTCTTTGGCAGCAGCACGATCATCGATTTCACTCTGTATTTTTTTAACGACATCACTAAGTTCCAAAAACTTTTTACGGGTTTCTTCTGATTGAGTTTTCAAGCTGTCACGGTCTGCAGTGCGACCTTCCATTTCAGCGAGACGCATCGACTGAAACATAAGACTTGTCTTGTAAGATCTGGCCGATTCAAAGACCTTAAGAAGATCGAGTTTAGTCTGGAGCTGAGCATCCGTAAGGGGCTTAACATCAATGCTGGCGGCAGATTTAACTGCTTCCGGTTCGAGGGCAATTGCCTGATCTATAAGAATAATTCCGTCAGCCGTACATTTCTTGAAAGTTTCGAAATCCGCAGGGTTTTCAGGTTTTACAAATTGAAATGCCTGTTTGCCATCTTTTCCAGTAACCGTCTTTTTGGTTTTTTCAGTATCAGAAATATCGTTAGCACAACTATTCTTCTTCGAAGAGAGAGAGGTTAGAGCCTCGGCTCGTTGTTCGGGTGGAATACTTGTGTTGTTCGAACGATCCGTGACCCATTTTAAATACTCGTCATTCATTTGCAGATTCTCATAGAGGCTAGCGATAGCTTTGTATGAGCTCTGGTCATTTGGATCGAGCGAAAGGGCTTTTTGATACTGAGTAATAGCCTCAGTTGCCTTGGATTTATCCGATCTGTTCCCGATAAATTCAGAGTGAAGCGTTCTGGCAAGGAAAAGCTGTGCTGTCTTGCCTTCTATATTTTCACCCTTAGGATCACGGGCTACAGCGTCTCTAAAAAGCTGTTCCGCTTCGGGGAACTTACGGTCTTTATATGCCTTAGAACCATCTACAAGGTTCTTGCGGGCAATGATACGGTTATAGTATGAGCAATTTGCCCCTATCAAAACGGTTAATGATAAAAGAACAAAAACCCCAACACGAGAGAATCTCATCATTTGACTCCATTCACCACCAAAAGCAGCCTCTTTGAAAGATCGGGCAAACCCAAATCTATAACTTTTGGCAAAAATTAGTTTGCTAAATCATCGATCTGAAGACCGATAGGCGATGCACCAGCTGCTTTCGCAGCATCGATCACCTTGACCACGTCGCCGTATCTTACAGACTTCGGCGCCTTCATAAACACTGTCTTTTCTACCTCGTTAGACCCCTCGCGAAATACACCGTTGGCCTCACGTTCCTTAAAGATCTCTTTCAGTTTGTTGGACAGCTTTTCAGTGTCTGTAACATCTCCGAAAGTATCATTGTTAAGCGAGATAGCCTTGGTTTCTTTGTTAATGGAAATAACGAGCGTTAAAGGATTAGGTTTGACGTTAACCTGTTGTTCGTCCTTTGGCTCCGCCGGGACCTTTGCCTCAAATCGGCTCGGTTTTAGAGGCGTAATGACCATAAAGATGATCAATAGAACCAACAATACGTCGATCAGAGGTGTAACGTTGATTTGTGGTGTGGCACTTCCTGACTTGCCACCGCTTGACATTCCCATTTCTTTATCCCTCT
>JBKJRA010000093.1:0-9734 GCA_046594975.1 Pyrinomonadaceae bacterium
TGTGATCGAACCCGAAACCCCACGCGTCTTCGATGGTGATGGTTCCGCCGAACCTGATGCCGCCGTAGGCCCGAAACCGCTTGCGCCGTGTCAGCATCAGCTGGACCATCGTTAAGAAGTTTTTATCCCAGCGGACCGTAATGCCGTATTCGGACACCCCGCCAAAGCCTGACAAAATGCGTTCGTCCAGCTCTTCGGTTATATCTTCTATCCCTTTGACAGGTTTCGGACACGACTTGCCGTTTTTCCCCGTCCAAGCCTCAGGCAAAGGCTCGATCTTGAGGCCGTCAATACCAACGACGCCAAAACCTTCGTTCAAAAGATAGTGCGAAAGTGTGTAACCCGCAGGCCCGAGCCCGACGACCATTACGTTTTTGCCGTTGTAAGGCAGCTGATATGGACGCTTTGCGTTGAGAGGATTCCAACGCGTGAGCAGGCTGTAGATCTCAAAACCGTATGGCAAATTTAGAACATCAGTCAGCGTTGCAGTTTCGGCAAGCGGAATATTTACAGGCTCTTGCTTTTGGAAAATGCAGCCCTCCATGCAGTCGTTACAGATGCGGTGACCCGTGCCGGCACACATCGGGTTGTCGATAGTAACGATGGCGAGCGAACCGATAGCATCGCCCTGCTTTTTGAGTAAGTGCATCTCGGAGATGCGCTCGTCGAGCGGGCAGCCCTCGGTTTTTATGCCCAAAGGATTGTGTTTTGGTGTGCCGTCGGGTTCCCGGAGACCTGTCCGGCAAGCATCTTTTTCACGCTCGTGGCAGATCATGCAGTAGTCGATCTCATACAGTGCGTCACGCATCGTGCCGCGGTCGTCAGTCAGCTTAAAGCCGTCACGTTTGCGCAATTCGTGCTCAGCACCGCGCATGATGTTGTGTAGGTGCGGCTCAGGATGAATGAGGTGGACGAGATTTTGATAATCGAGCGTGTGCGGAGTCTTAAAGCTATACCATTTCTTCGATTTGTTATAAAAAGCCGCCGCCGACCATGCTTCGATAAGACGCAGAGCCGCCTTAACAGTCAGCAGATCTCCCGTAGCCTCGTCCTCGATAATGTATTCGGAATATAGTTTGCCGAACGTATTATCTTTTAGCTTTTCGTAAGCCGCGTTTATTTTGGCGACGGTTGTTGTGACGCCAGCGGGAATCTCAACTTCTTTTCCAAGAGCCTCTTCTGCATCGAGCAGTCGACAAGTCATCTCGGCTATCGAAAGCTCTTCGTCTCGGACGTGAGTCTCGTCAAACGCAGCGTTTCGCAGCTCGGTCATCGCGAGCCAAAGCTGGCCTTCGTTCAGCTCAGCGATCTGCTCGGGCTTATATTTCTTACTCGCCCGGCGTTGTACAAAAAATTTATATTTCCAGACGGGGTTTTGGACATTGATGTCGTGTTCAAGTTCGGTGCGTTCACCTGCGATCTTGAACATTCTTGCGATAAAATCTGACAGAAATGGTGCAGCATCCGTCAAAATCTTTGATTCGACACGTTTTTCAAATCCAACGCCAGCCGCAGCTATGTATTTTGTTAAGGCCGTGTGCAATATAGGCTCGCGCGCCTCGACCTCAGCGTAAAACGTATCTGCCAGATCTTTTAGCCGCGTGGCGTCAAAAAGATCTGCGAACCAAAACCCATCGATACCAAGTTCGAAATTTGCCGTTCCTTCGCCGTTTATATTATCTGTAGCTTCTGTCATAACTCTTGTATTACCCGCATATTGCTTGCCAGCGTAAACTTACAATATACCACTCGCGGCCAACGCCATTCAACGCGTGCAGCAGCGGCAACGCGATTAAACGTATTTACGTCAAAGTGCTAGAATATATATTATTGGTGAAAAGTCCGCCTCAATATGCTATAAAACAGGTTTGCTTCGCATTTGAGAAAGGCCGGACAGTCAGGATTTACAAAGCAGTATGGAAAACGATCAGCGTCTCAGGCCGCTACCGGTAACGAACGATATACAGACCACCGCCCCTCTAGATTTTGGGACCGGCTATTCGTCGATGTATGACGATGTGCTGGATGGCAAACGGTCGATCAAGCAATACATAAATGTCGTATATAAACGATTGCCGATCATATTGGCGATCACGATACTCGTAACGGCCGCAGCGGCGTTCTATTCATTTCGCCAGCCGTCAATATTTCAGGCAAGAACAGCTCTTATCATCGAACCTCGGCGTCCGCCGCAGACCCAAAAAGAGGCCATTAATATCAATTTTGGCGACGATCAAAAGTATTACAACACCCAGCTCCAGTTGCTCAAAAACCCGGGCTTGATGAAACACGTTGTCATCGCACTGGGGCTGCAGCGCGATGCCAATCTTTTCGGCGATCAAAACCGCGGTATCATGGCGACGATCCGATCTATGTTTTCAGGTGGCCAAAAGCCAGCAGATACTGATAATGCATTGCCAGTCGTAAGCGACACTGCCTCGGTAACCGATAAAGCAGGTGAGCCGCAACTTAGTCCAGAAGAAAGCAAGCGGGCAGAGGCTTACGCTTCCGCACTCGTGGGAGGTCTAAATGTCGATCAAATTGAGCGCACAAATATTGTTAATCTAACCGTGGACAATACCAATCCTGCTCTTGCCGCAAAGGTTGCGGACAAGGTCGCAGAGATATTTATTTTCGAAGACGCCGAGCGTGAAACCGCGGGAACGCAGCAAGCATACGAAAATCTGCAAAAATCGATCGAGGAACTTAAAGGCACGATCGCCGAGCAGGAAAATGCCCTTATAGCGGAAATGAAAAATAGCGGGCTTGCCCTGCAGGACAAAGGCGTTGAGGTTCGTGCAGCAGATCTGCAAAACCTCCTAACCCAATACCGCACGGCACAGGAAGAGACCGGCAAAATACAGGCTCAATACAATGCCGCAATAAGTGCAAATGGCACTGGCGACATCCTTGCGGTCGTCCCTGACAACAAAGCTATTCAGGACGCACGCAGCCAGAATCTAAAGCGTCAAGCCGATCTCGATAACCGCATCGACGCGATCGATAAAAAGATAGGCGAAGCCAAAGAAAAACGTGAGGCTCTACTCGTAAAATACACACCGGAGTATAAAGAGGTCGTTGCCATCGATGCTCAGATCAAGGAGCTTGAATCGCAGAAGATCCGTATCAAGAAAGACGTTACCGAAAAGATCGCATCAGAGGGCAATAAGCTTGAAAAAGATGCCGAACGTGAGGTGCTCGCCAGTCTTCGTTCGCAACTAGGGGCCGCCCAGCAGCGTGAAGCCCGACAGCGAGCTGCATTTGAACAAGCCGCTGGCAAGGCAAATGTCGAGGGTCAAGCGGAAACAAAACTGACGAGTCTAAAAGATGAGCTCAAGAACAATCGCGAGCTGATGAATACTTACACTCAGCGTCAGAAAGAGCAGGAGTTAGCATTAACGAGCAGCCGCCCTGATAATATCAAGATCCAGAATAAAGCAGTCACGCCGACATCGCCGATCGGGCCAAACAGGCCGCGTAACATACTCGTCGCGATGTTTTTATCCTTTGCAGCCGGTATCGGACTAGCGTTTTTGCTCGATTATCTCGACGATTCGGTTCGCACTTCGGATGACATCAGTCGTCATCTCGGTCTGCCGACACTTGCCCTGATCCCGCATTATTTGAATACCGAAAAACGAAAGCTATTGACTGCAAACGGCAATGGTAACGGAAATGGCAATGGCAATTTAGCTTCAGCGGCTCTCATCGCAATGGAAGAGCGTAACTCGCCGATGGCCGAAGCCTATCGCCATCTACGCACGAGTTTGTTATTTTCGTCAGCCGGTAAGCCACCGCAAACGATCCTTATTACGTCATCACAGCCGTCTGAGGGCAAGACAACAACGGCTATCAACACGGCGATCACGCTCGCCCAATCAGATGTTGACGTTGTCATTATCGACTGCGATCTGCGTCGGCCGCGTCTGCACAGCCACTTCGGTTTAGAAAATACGCAGGGCCTGACAAATTATCTTTCGGGGGACAAAAACACCGAAAATTTGATGAAGACTTACGCGGATCTGCCGCGTCTCAAGATCATTACCAGCGGCCCGATACCGCCAAATCCGGCTGAGCTGCTCAGTTCGAACGAGATGCGTAATCTGCTGCAATTCCTGACGGGACGTTTCAAGCATGTGATCATCGATTCGCCTCCGGCGATCTCGTTCACAGATGCAGCGATTCTTGCGACCCTCTCTGACGGCGTTGTGCTCGTCGCGATGGCAAATAAGAGTTCGATCCATCTGATGCGTCAGTTCAAACAGCGTGTCAGCGCGGTCGGGGCACGCATCTACGGCGTCGTCCTGAACGGCATAAAGTCAAGCTCGATGGAATATGACTACTACGGTTCTGGGTATTACAAGTATTATTCGCAGTCAGATGATGACGAGACACCGATGCTGGACGACGTGATTCAATCAGATGAAACAAAAAACTAGAGAAGGTTAAATGGGTAAATGTGAAAAAGTCGTAAGGCTGCTAAAAATTGGTTAGCTTTTTAACCTTTTCACTTTTACCCTTTTTTAACTTTTATCTCTCATTTGTTTTAAGAGCACATCTGCATAATGCTTTGGCGTGTTGATGTTTTTTAAGATAGCCTTGCCGCCCTCTTCGCTGGCGTTATCGATCACGAGGTTGCCAAAACCTAGCAACCGCTGCATGGCAGACGCCGAAACTGTCACGTCTTGTATCCGCCCGAGCGGCACATTTCGCGTCGTCCGCGATACAAAACCTGAGTCAATTTCGAGTTTCGATTCCGTCAGAGTATAACTCACCATTTTTTGCTTGAAATGGTAAAGGGCGGGGATCAGGAACAACATCAACCCGAGTAATATGGCGATGGCAGTCGGAACGATCGTCGGCAAAAATACGCTGACTAAGGCAACCAGCAACAATGCACCTGCGGCCGCAACGGCGTAACCTGCTTTAACAAACATAAGCGTCGGCAAGATCGAAAATATCTCTGCTTCTTCGGCTCCGTCCTTTTCTATTTCACGAGCGTCAGCTACCGCATAGTCGGGGCGAACGGCCACCCGCGTTTCGATCTCGAGATCGGTTTCTGCTCCACATTTACGGCAAAACTTTGCAGTTTCCGAATTTTCCGCTCCGCATTTTTCACAATACATAAATTTTTGATACGTCACTTTTCAGTCATTATCCGATATATATCAACTGTTTTCCACAAAGTATCGACAAATACTGAAGCTATATTCAGATTGATGCAGCGATGTTACGAGTAAAAAAGTCTGGAAATTGTTGTAAAGATTAGGTTATCCTATTATTTGTCATTCTCACAGTTTGTCTGGGCCTCCCTATGAATGATTCCGAAACAGTTCGACGCGATCTAAAACCCGCTCTTGTATTCCTGAGCGGTGAGTTGATCGCTGTCCCGATCCCGCTCGAGCGCGAAGAGGTCATCATGGGCCGTACTCTCGAGGCGGACGTGCGTGTCAACGATACTCTGGTCTCGCGTCAACATGCAAAAATAACAGCATTAGCAAATCCTGAGAAAAATACGACCGAATACGTCCTGACCGATCTGGATTCGCGAAACGGAACTTTTCTGAACGGCCGACGTGTCAGGCGCGAAGTGTTAGATAACGGCGATAAGATAACCATCGGTGAGACGATATTACGATTTGATCTGCTGGATGAGATCGACCGCGAATACCAACGCCTGGTCCATCGCCTTATATCGCACGACGATCTGACAGGTTTGCTTTCGAGCCGTTCGTTTTTTTCCGAGCTTCGTCGTGAGGCCGGCCGAGCAACCGCCGAAAACCGTCCTTTTTGTGTGCTGATGATGGACGGCGACAACTTCAAAAACGTCAACGACACCTTTGGACATTTGACAGGCAGTAAAACTATCGAGGAGATAGGATTTTCGATAATGACCAATCTTCGCAGCGGCGACGCTGCTGCAAGGTTTGGCGGCGACGAATTTGCAGCATTTCTGCTCGATGCCGAGCTCCCCCAGGCCATGGTAGCCGCCGAACGTATGCGTGCCAGTATTGAAAGCTATCTGTTCAGCGTCGTCCAGCCCGGCAAGACCAAAGAGACACACCACATTACCGTTAGTATTGGTATCGCGTCATTTCCGACCGATTCATCAGACCCTATCGAGCTTGTCGAAATGGCAGATTCGGCACTCTATCGAGCCAAACGCGAGGGCCGCAATCGAGTCGCTGCCTATCGCGATGTTCCAAGTGAGAACTTTTTTCATTCTCTGCCCCCGCGACGCGACTAAAATTTGCAACATTTAGCGCAATTGGGACGTGAAAGACTTGGCGATTCTTTCGTGTTAATATTTGTCTTTGCGACAAAGCTCGAAAGCCGCTGGCCGTATAAGTGATAACTAAGCTAAATCTTGCCACCAAACCATTTCGAAATCGTGTCTTGCCATATCTGATGGCGGGTCTTTTACTCGTGATCAGTGTGATCGGTGGTGTGTATTGTCTCGCCCAGCTTAACGAAAACAAGAAAAAGAACGATCTGCTGTTAACCGCGATACAAGAACGCCAAGCCGAGATACAGCGTCTCAAGGGCGAAGGCGAGAAGGTCCAGATGCTGCTCACGCCCGAGCAAAAAGCGATCTTAAGTGCTTCGCACAAGCTGGTGGCAAATAAGACATTCGGTTGGTCGCGGCTATTCTCAGACCTCGAATCTGTCTTGCCGGGCAGCGTCAGTGCTTCGCGTATCGTCGTCGATAACATTTATCAAGACGGCGACCATGTCCGTGCCGAACTCGAGCTCGGCGTCATCAGCCGCGATTATCCGGCAGTAATGTCGATGATCGAAAATATGAATAACTCGGGGTTGTTTCGTGCTGAACTTCGCGGACAGGATCTGCAAAAGAATGAGCGGATAACCTTTACGGAATACACTTTTCGTGTGATCTACTCACCCACTGCGGGATACGCAGTGGCTCCTCCGAGCGACATTGCGCAAAATCAGACTGGAGGTGGGCAATAATGTCTGAACAAGATCCGATCCCAACCGAAGTCGTCGAGACACCCGAAACTGTAGAGATCGTCTCTGCCGTAGTACTGCTAAATCGCCCGCGTAAGGTCTATTCAGGTATGTGGGGGCCGGCCGAGATCGGAGCCGTCGCGGTCAGCGGTATGGCTATTATTGCCGCCCTGGTCGTGTATTTCTTTTTTGTGGTTCCGTCCAATCGCGAGCTTGCTAGAAATCGGTCCGAAGCCGACCGCCTCGAAGCCGAACAACTCTCCGCCAAATCGAAATACGGCGAGATAACAAGCTCCGAAGCACAGGTTGGAAAACTCTTGACGAGCGTCGATGATTTTCAAACACGATTTTTGCCGGTCTCTAGCAATGGCCAGGCTGCTCTGTACCAAAGACTTAATGGATTGATAGCAGCCTATGGTCTTGTAAATACTACCGGCCCTGACTACGCTCCACTCGAAACTGCGGATATCAACCCAAATCAGAAAACCGACGAAGAGCGCGGACGTGCAAAATTTCGAAGCCTTTTCCCCGGAGTTTATGTGACGGTTACGCTTGAGGGTTCGTATCAAAATCTTCGCCGCTTTATCCGGGAGATCGAGACCGGACGTGAGTTTATCGTTGTCAGCTCGGTCGAGCTTGCACCCGCAGATACCGAAAAGAAAAAAGACAATACAAAGCCTGACCCGAGTCAGATCGCGGGCGGCTTGAAACCGACCGGTGTCCCCGGACAACCACAAGCACCACTCGCGGTGTCGCAGTCAAATAAAGGCAAAATGCGCGGTGAAACCGTGAGCCTGCATCTTGAGATGGCGGCGTATTTTCGCAGAGCTGATTTTACACCGATGTCGGTAACACCGAGGGTACAGTAATCATTGAATGACAATTTTTGAAGGTAAATCACCGACCGAGAGAAACAAGATGATCGCCGCAGCGGTGCTCGGGCTGGTCGCTCTCGTCGCGCTGTATCTTGCCTTTGGCCGCTCGTTCTTTGGCGGCAGCACAACCACCATAACTGTAAAAACTTCGCCGACTCCGCGTCCGAGCGTGGCTCCCGGCGTCCCTCGTGACGATAAACCGCTACCTACGGCAACCGAGCAGGATTTTGTCTATCAGACCACCCCGGTCGATTATCGTCCCGGCAGCTCATACGCTCCTGATCCAGGCCGCAACATATTTGCATTTTACGAGCCGCCTCCGCCGACTCCGTATAGCCCGACGCCTCTGCCGCCGTTACCGACGCAGGTGCCTGCGACGCCCGCACCGACGCCGCCGATTATCCTTGCGTCGATCAATCCGCAGGCGATCTATGCCGGTTCCCCCGCGTTCCGCCTTGAGGTCAATGGTCAATTCTTTACGGCTGATTCGCACATCTACTTTAACCAGAGCGAAATACCGACGATCTTTATCAACGACCAAAAGCTTGTTGCTGATATTCCGGCTAATTTAATTGCACAAGAGGGCCCGCGTCAGATCATCGTGCAGACACCGGACGGCAAGACCTATTCAAATCAATTAATGTGGACAGTCGCCGCACCGCCGCGGCCCGGCTTTCAATACATCGGTATGATCGGCCGCAAACGTTACAACAACGACACCGCTTACTTTACTGAAAACGGCAAACCTGCTCCTTTTGGGGCGAGATTGAACGATGTCGTCGGCGGACGCTTTCGTCTGGTCGATATTTCGGCAAGCGAAGTTGTATTTGAGGATGTATCGCTCGGCTTTAAGCATCGTGTGCCGATCTCAAAAGCAACTACGGCAGGGATAACGGCCGGTCAACCCGGTCAACCCGGCTTTAACAACGGCGGCGGTTTTTCACCAAATAACCCGAACGTTAACCCCTTTGACGGCTCACCATGTGTGCCGGGCATTCCATGTAATGTGCCGCGATATGTGCCGCCGGGAGGCCAGCCGCAACAGAAAAAAACTCCTGATAAGAATGACGACGTTGACGACAATGACGATGGGGACGGCGGCGATGAATAATTACAGGTCAGAAAGCGGCATGACTCTGCTCGCCGTGATGGCGATCATGTCGGTATTTGCTATCGCTCTGCTCGCTGTTGCCCCGAGCGTTCAGCAGGAAGTTCAGCGTGAAAAGGAACTCGAAACGATCCGCCGTGGCGAGGAGGTGGCGGAAGCTATCCGACAATACGTCGAATTTTATCGCGGTGCCAAGCTGCCTAATTCGATGGACGATCTGCTCGAAGGCCTGCCCCAAGGCACAAAAAAACGCCAAATATTGCGGGCCTCAGCTGCGATAGACCCGATGAGCGAAGACGGCCGCTGGCGTCTGATCAAGGCAGACGTGCAAACGCTCGGGGCTTTTGCCAAACGGGTGCAGGATTACAATGGCGGCATACTCCCGGCCAACACGAGTGCAACATTTGACCGCTATAGCATCGTCATCGTTAACTCTCTGAACACCGGCAGCGAAAGCGACACTACTGCTCCTGATGATGACCTGGATGTCGAGATCACCACAGATAATACTCCATTCATCGGTGTCGCCAGCCAAAGCAAAGCCAAATCCGTCATTGCCTATTACGGCATCGAAAATCACTCCAAATGGGTCTTTACCCCGCTATTTCGAGGCCCGGGTCGCAATAACGCCGTACCCGGACGCAGGCGCGGTGAAGGCAGATCGGGAATCTAGTCACCGCCTGCTACTCGCGTATTTACTTTGTAAAATCAAATACAATATTACAAAACGCCTTGATGCCGACATCGAGTCGGCTGTCGTCAATGTAGAAATCAGGCGTGTG
>JBKJRA010000216.1:0-11103 GCA_046594975.1 Pyrinomonadaceae bacterium
TGTTTGGTTTCAATTAACTCAACTACTTGGCTTAACACTTTAGTCGAGGGATGAGGGATAAGGGATGAGGGATGAGGGAAACCACCCTCGTCGCTCGTCACTCGTCACTCGTCCCTATTCCTTTTCAGTATCTCCCTTGATCTCGATGGTCTCAAGGATCTCGCTGATCCGCGAAGCGTTTTCTTCGGCGGTGTCACGTAAAAAATGTAAATGCGGTGCGTGGCGAAGATTAAGGTTCATCGCCACCTGCTGTCTAACAAATGTTGACGCATGCCGCAGAGTTTTCAATGCCTGTTCGATCTCGTCTTCGGTTCCTCGAATAAGGACGTAAACCTTTGCGTCCTTTAGATTTGCGGCAACGACGACCTCAGTAACGGTCGCTAACGAGAGCCTCGGGTCGTCAAGTTCAAACCCGACAACCTCCGCTATTTCTTCTTTCAACGCTTCGGCAAAGCGCTCAGGCCTGCGCATAGCTTACAATTCCGTGGCGGCGATCTTTTCGATCACAAACGCCTCGATCTCATCATCGATCTTGATATCGTTGTAATTGACCAGACTGATACCGCATTCGAATCCGTTTTTGACCTCATTAACATCGTCCTTAAACCGCTTGAGCGTAGAGATGTCGCCTTCCCAAACGACCACGCTCTCACGCAGCAACCTTGCTTTTGCCTGACGGCGGACAAGGCCTTCGGTAACGCGGCAACCGGCGATGGTGCCGAGTTTCGAGACCTTGAACGTTTCGACAACGAGAGCCTTGCCAAGGATCGTTTCTTTTTCGATCGCATCGAGCATACCGATCATCGCGGCTGTGATCTCTTCTTCGACCTTGTAAATGATCGAGTGGAGGCGAATATCGACATCCTCTTTTTTCGCAATATCAGCAACTCGTGCCTCTGGCCGGACGTTAAATCCGATGATGACGACCGCCGTCGAAGTATCGTCCACCTGCGTCGCCGATGCGAGCAGCACGTCCGATTCGGCAATTGCACCGACACCTGCACGGATGACTCGGACCTTGACCTTTTCGGTCGAAAGTTTTTCGAGCGTGCCGCGAAGCACCTCAACCGAACCTTGAACGTCGGCCTTGAGGATAACCAGCAGCTCTTTGACCTCTGCCATTCCCAACGACTCGATGCCGCGTTTTGTGGTCTTGAGCAGAGCCGCCTGACGGGCATGCATCTGACGCTGCTGAGCAATATCCTGAGCTCGTTCGATATCCGAGACAACCTGGAATGTATCACCGGCTTGCGGGACGCCTTGTAATCCTAATATTTCGACCGGGGTCGCCGGACCGGCTGTAAGAACCGCTTCGCCGCGATCGGAGAACATAGCACGGACCTTGCCGTAAAATTGTCCGACGATGAACGGATCACCGACGCTCATGGTTCCCTGTTGGACAAGTGCAGTTGCAACCGCACCGCGTCCTTTATCAAGTTTTGCTTCGAGCACGACACCTGATGCACGACGGGTCGGGCTTGCGGTTAGGGCAAGGACGTCCGCCTGAAACAGCACCGTTTCGAGCAGCGTGTCGAGATTTGTTTTCTGTTTGGCCGAAACCTCGACCATTTCCGTGTCACCGCCCCATTCGGTCGGGTTCAAGCCTAATGCGGCAAGCCCCTGCTTGACCTTATCGAGGTTCGCACCAGCTTTGTCTATCTTGTTAATGGCGACGATGATCGGTACACCAGCGGCTTTCGAATGCTCTATCGCCTCGACCGTCTGCGGCATAACGCCGTCATCGGCAGCGACTACGAGGATCACAATGTCAGTAGCTTTCGCACCGCGAGCACGCATCATGGTAAATGCTTCGTGGCCCGGTGTATCGAGGAAAACAACGCGGCGCAATTCTTCGGGAGCGTCCGGATTTGGTACCAAAACGCTGTAAGCGCCGATGTGCTGTGTAATACCGCCGGCTTCGCCTTCGGCGACGGTAGCCGAACGGATCGCGTCCAAAAGCGAGGTTTTACCGTGATCGACGTGTCCCATGACAGTGATGACCGGTGCACGCGGCAGCTCGGCATCGTCTGCGTCGGCAGCGATAAGCTCCTCAAATTCTTCTTCGATAACCATTTCCTCAAACGGCACGAAGCTCAGGTCACAGCCAAATTCGACACCCATTTCGATGGCCATTTTCTCGCCGATCGGCTGATTGAGCGTGGCAAAAACTCCGCGATTGATCAGCAGTTGGACTACGTCACGCGGAGTGATGCCTAGAGCTTCGGCAAATTCGCGGATGGTCGCACCTTCGGTAAGACGGACAGTTTTTCTGTCGCCGGCAGCTCCAGCACCGACCTGATCCATCACACGTTCTTCGATCGAACGTTTCTGTGGTGCATCGATATCCTGCTCGGCAAATCTACCTGAGCGATCATTGCCCTTGCGTCCTCCGCCACGGCCCGGACGACGGCGATTGTCCGCCGGAGGGGTGTATGTCATCTGCGGAGCGTTGGTCTCGCCCGGGGTTCCGCGAAACGCAGGACGACGAGGGTCACCGCCGCGTGCCGGTTCGGCAACCAATCTTCCGGTCTGTGTAACGGCATCGCTGACGAGTTTGTCGCCTGGTTTTATACCTTTTTCAATGGCAGATTTTGTAAGTGTTAGAGTTTTGACGGTCGTGCCAGACGGCCCGACGGCTTTTACCGGAGCAATTTCGACCGGCTCAATCTCCGGTTCGTTCGGCATTTCGGCAGCGGATGTTTGAGAGACCGGCTCACCTTCGGATACGGCAGTAGCTGCGTCAACCTTAGCTTTTGAGACACGTTTTGGCTCACGAGCAGTTGAGGCCGGAGCATCTTCTATGACAGGAGCGATCTCAATAGGGGTTTCTTCGGCTTTCTTGGCAAGCTTTTTGACGCTTGGCGTGACGGCAACTGCCACCTCTTCGACCGGGCTAACAGGAGCCTTGACCTTGACGGGAGATGCGGCGACCTCAGCCGAAACTTCGGCCACAGGTGCATCAGCAGCCGGAGCCTCGGCTTGGGCGGTCGGAGCATCGTCGTGTTGAGCCGCTTTCTTAATGACCTTGATCGCACGCTTAGGAGCGATCTCGGTTTTGGGAAAATACTTGCCGCGGACCTTTTCAGCAACCTCATGGCTGACGGAATTAGACGCGACGCTGACATCGATGCCCTCGCGACGCAGATCTTCCATCACGCGCTTGGGATCCTGTTTCACTTCGCGTGCAAGATCGTAAACTCTTATGCTCTTTCCAATCGCCATACTTCAGTTAAACTCTTCTAAAACAAACCACTTGTCTTAACCACTATCCGCAAACATAAAGCTCAGCTGCTATTCAGCTTTCTTTTTTGCGGGCGTCTTTTTTGCCTTTTTCGGCTTTTCTTCGGCTTCGACGGCTTCTTCCGTTACCGTTTCAGCTTCTTCGACTGCCAGTGCTTCTTCAACAACCTCAGCCGCAGCTTCTGCTTCGACTGCCGGTGCTAATTCTTCAACTGCTTCTGCTTCCCCGCCGCCCATTGCGACGTTGCGTGCCTCGACAATGCTATTAGCCGATGCACGGATCTGCTCTGCCTCGTCCATACTGACATCGAGGTAATCGACCAGATTATCGACCGATGTTGCGGCAAGCGTCTCGACATCCGCGATGCCTTTTTCAGCAAGCGTTTCAGCCTGATTGGCCGTGACGCCTTCTAAAACGGTGATAGGCACCGCTTCGCCCGACGCCATCATTTTACCCATTTGCTGAGCAACTTCTCTTTTGATCAGCTCTTCGCTGACGATCTTGATCTCCCATCCGACGAGACGGGTTGCGAGACGGACGTTCTGGCCTTTTTTACCGATCGCAAGGCTCAGTTGGTCTTCGCCGACGATAACTTCCATCAAGCGGTTATCAATGTTCGTAATGCGGACCTGCGAGACCTTTGCCGGTGACAAAGCGTTTGCCGCAAAAACCGAAGGCTCGTCCGACCACTCGATAATATCGATCTTTTCGCCGCGAAGTTCCTTGATGATCGACTGCACACGCGAGCCTTTCATACCGACGCAGGCTCCGACCGGATCGACGTCCTTTTCATTGGACGTAACCGCGATCTTTGCACGGTCACCCGGTTCACGAACTGCTGATTTGATAACGACGGTTTCGTCGTATATCTCAGGCACTTCCATTTCAAAGAGGCGTTTGATCAGCTCCGACGATGCACGAGAAGCCTTGATCTGCTGGCCCTTTTGCTCTTTCGAAACATCGGCGATAACGACCCTGATGCGTTCGCCCTGATTCCACATTTCGCCGCGTGATTGCTCATATTTCGGCACGACCGCTTCGAGATTGTTACCAAGGTCGATGATCATGTCGCCGCGCTCGAAACGTTTTACAGTTCCATTGATAAGTTCGCCTTTGCGGTCGATGTATTCGTCGTAAACCTTTTCACGGATCGCCTCGCGGACCTTTTGGACGAGGATCTGTTTCGCGGTCTGAGCTGCAATGCGGCCCATGTCTTCCCGGTTGAGCGGCAACAAGAGCATATCGCCGATCTCGATCTCATCACCTGCAAGCTCCTGTGCATCTGTAAGAGAGAGTTCGCTCAAAGGGTCTTCGACCGTCTCAACGACCGTTTTTTCAGCCGAAACTTCTATCTCGCCCTCTTCGGCGTTCCATTCGACCTGAATACTGTCACCCGTCTTGTCCTTAAATTGTTTGCGCGCAGCGGCCTTTACGGCTTCTTTCATTGCCTCAATAATGAGGTGACGGTCGAGTCCCTGCTCGTTGCACAATACGTCAATACTCTGTCCGATGGATGATGTCATAACTTCTTAGTTTGGAGTCCCGCCTTTAGACGGCTCCCGTCTCGTTCAGGAGGGCCGCCTAAAGGCGGGACTCCAAACTTACCTTCCAAATTCTTTTGCAAGATCTATTTTCAAATTTGCCTTTACTACGTCGCTATAATGAAACGCTACTTTTCCCTGCGTCTTGTCTTCTATCACAATCTGCTCATCGTCCACCTCGACGATATTTCCGACAAATGTTTTCTGCCCGCCGATCTCGATATTCGTCTTGACCTTGGCGAGACTACCGGTGAACTTTACAAAATCTGCCAGCGAATAAAGCTCGCGTTCGATACCGGGCGACGAAACCTCTAATACGTATTTCGACGGAATAAAATCCTCGGTATCGAGTATCTCTTCGGTAGCACGCGAAAATCGCGAGCAATCGTCTATCGTCACGCCCTCAGGCTTATCAATATATATACGGACGACAACGTCGCGTTTGGTGCCCGCAATATCGATGTTGACAAGCTCAAGCTCGAGGCTTTCGGCGACCGCAGCCGCAATATTTTCAATACGTGTCAATACCAAACTCTTTTCCATTACTCTCAACCCAAAAGAAAAAGTGGGTGCGAAACCCACTTGACACGTTACCGCGCATCGTAGCAAACAAACAGTATATCCAAACTATTGTGAAATTGGCAAGCCCGAGCGACGGCGTGTTATTTATAGCTGGAAAGGAACGAACTGCGAGCCGCTCCGAGTATTCCGGCGTCATCGCCGAGCGTGGCACGGACGAGCGTCGCACGAGCGGCTGGTTCGGCGAAGGCACGAGCATTGATCTCATTTTGGACATGATCGAAAAAAGCATCCCAACCTGCGGCGACGCCGCCAGCGATCACGATCATTTCTGGATTTAGTGTGTTGATAAGCCCCGCAAGCATTATGCCGAGATAGCGGCCCATCTTTTGAAACACGGCCTGGGCACGCCCGTCTCCTCGTTTTGCGGCTTCGTAAACCTCGAATGCAGTCGATATCTCCATCCCGGCTTCTTTCGCCATACGCACAATTGCGGTCGCTGAGGCATAGCGCTCGACGCAGCCGCGGCTGCCGCATCCGCACGGAACGCCTTCGGATTCGACGCAGATGTGACCGATCTCACCGCCGGTGCCGTCGAGCCCTCGAAGAGGTTCGCCTTCGAGAATAATACCGCCACCGATGCCCGTGCCTAATGTCACACAGATCGAACTGCCTACACCTTTAGATGCACCAAGCCAGTTTTCGCCAATACCGGCGGCGGTTGCGTCGTTTTCGATCGTAATGGGCAGATCAAAAAGGCCCGAGAGTGCAGCCTTGAGGTTCATGCCGTTGAGGGTCGGTATATTCGGTAAACGTGTAAGGATACCGTTAGAGTCCTTTGCGGCAGGAGCCGGAGCGGCAAACGAGATGCCGACGAGTCGTCCGTTTGCGGGGATCGCATCACGGCATTCGTCCGCCATAGCACCGATCAGCGCCGTCAATTGAAGAGGCGAGACCTGCTTTGGAGTGCCGCTTTTTGTGTAATGCAAAATATCGCCATCACGGTCGATGGCGGCCATTCGCATATTTGTCCCGCCAAGATCGACGGCTAAAACAATTTCTTTCATTTATTACGGCTTTTTAGGACGGTCGGACTCGGGTACGTTCTTATAAACTTCTTCATATTTCGCGAATCCATCTTTAATAACTGTATCCATTAAATTAGCCTTATCGACCGACATAACCTCAAGCAAGATCGAAGGGATCTCTTTTTTGATCACGTCATTCATAAATGGCTTGGTGTCGAGCTTTTCTTTTTTGGCAAGTTTGACCGCCGCATCGACCGCCGCATTTGCGAGTGGAATGATCGGCTTGTAAACGGTCATCGTCTGCTTGCCCTCGGCAATGCGTTGGAGGGCATCGAGTGCCGCATCCTGTCCGGTGACGATAATTTTACCGGCCAGGCCTTTCTTTTCGAGTGCCGAAACGACGCCGCCCGCCATGCCGTCATTTGAAACGACGAATGCATCGATCTTATCGTTATTCTTAGTCAAAGCATTTTCAGCGAAGTTCAACGCAAGTTCCGGTTTCCAGTCGGTCATAAAGTCATCCGCGACGACGGTTATGTCTTTTTTGTCGATGGCAGCCTGTAAAACCTCAAGCTCTGCCTTTTTCATAATGACGGCATTGTTGTCGGTCGAAGCTCCATAAACCATCACATAATTCCCTTTCGGTGCTTTTTGTAGTGCATACTCGGCGATCTTTTTTCCTATGATTGGCACTTGATGCGAAATGTAGGCATCGATCTTGTCGGAGTTGATCAGGCGGTCATAACTAATGACAGGAACATTCTGAGCCTTTGCCTTATCTACCATCGAAGCCGCCTGCGTCGCATCATGTGGTGCAATGACTAGCACATCAACGCCCTGCGTGAGAAGATTATCAACGTCATTTGCCTGCTTATCAGCCTTATTATCTGCAACTGAAACGACGCAATCAACATTCAATGCCTTGCAACGCGCTTCGAAAGCATCTTTGTCCCGTTGCCACCTTTCTTCTTTTAAAGTGTCCATCGCGAAACCGATCTTTATCCGTTTTTCTTTTGGGCCGCCCGAACACGCTGCCGCCAGAAACATTGCTAACAACAAGAAAATTAACTTCGTCTTCATATAAGGTATATCTCCGAAAGATTTTTTTACTGAGGAAATTAGAACAAAAAATATGTGTCACGGCAATGTTTGCGGACACCGATTGCACGGCGACATGCCTCAAATTCCTTATATTTACAACTATATTCAAACAATCTCGCACAAATGCATCTTTTTCAACTATTCGCCTTTGAAACCAAAACAACTTGTGTTATAAATATGTATCGAATCTTAGCTTAGAAGTTTGTAAGCCGAGATGAAATTGAACTCTCGATTTCTCATTGAGTCAGCCTTGCTTTTGTTGACATACAGGTTTATTTCGTGTAAAAGTTTGAGAGAGTTGTTTTTTTTGAGATTTTACTGCGGTGCCAAAGACTCGGGTGATGGCATATTCACTGCGGCTCTCGAAAAGTGTTATATATTATTAGGATCGATTCAGGAGGAGATTAAAACAGATGTTTGGCAAAAAAATTGTTCGCAGATTCGTCACTCTTAGCACCCTTGCTACCCTTTGGTGTGTGTATTCAATGGTTGCATTCGCCATCCCGTCGGCCACAACCGCCGAAATTACAGTAACGGGACAGGTGACCGTAAATGGCCAACCTGCAGTCTCTAATTCGACCATTATGTCGGGAGCTACGATCACGACGGGTTCGGGGTCGAGTGCTGTTGTCAGCCTCGGCAAACTCGGACGTGTTGAGATTCAGGAAGGTTCGAATCTTTCCTTAACTTTCTCTGACAACAGCATCTCTGCTGTTTTGAATGACGGTAAAGCTCGTTTCTCTAATTCTGCGGGAGTTATTACTTCTGTAGCAACCAAGCACCAGACCGCGATCGCAGATTCGAGTCAGGCGAATAATTTCACTGTGCAGACTGCATGTGCAAATACCTATGTAGATACTACATCCGGTATGATCACAATGCGTGAAGGTTCGAGTGACAAGCAAGTCGTCGCTGGTTCGTCGGCAATGGCTGGCTCCATAGGACAACCTGGCTGTAAACCTTGCTTACGCCCCAACTCTACACCCGGACCAGCATTCGCAGGTTACCCTTGGCTGCTTGCAGTTGCTGCTGGAGCAGCGGGACTTGCAATTTATTTCGGCACCAGAAACAACGATACAGATCTTGGTGGCACAGTAACAGTGGTGAGCCCCACTCGTTAATTCATCTTATTCGATCGTAAATTTTGCGGGTCATGTTTTTACGTGACTCGCATTATTTTGTTTATAATCATAGTTTGTCATTTTACGGGTTTTTTAGATCGTTATGCATATAGCTGTTATCGGTACCGGTTACGTTGGATTAGTCTCCGGTGCTTGTTTTGCTGAATTCGGGGTTGAGGTCACTTGCGTTGACATAGACGCTGATAAAATTGAGAAACTTAACGCCGGTATAATCCCCATCTACGAGCCCGGTCTCGATAAAATAGTCATTAAGAATACGGCCGCCGGACGCCTCCATTTCACTACTGATATTAAAAATGCTGTAGAGAATGCTCAAGTTGTTTTCCTGGCTGTCGGGACTCCCCCACTGGCTGACGGCACACCGGACATGAGCTACTATCGCCGGGCGGCAAAAGATATTGCAGACTCGATAAACGGTTATAAGGTGCTGGTCACAAAATCGACGGTTCCCGTCGGGACAGGTAAATGGCTCCGAGATTATGTCGCTGCAAACCTTGAGACGAAAACTGAGTTTGGCGTTGCATCAAACCCCGAATTTCTTCGCGAAGGAGCAGCTATTGGCGACTTTATGCGTCCCGACAGGGTCGTCATCGGCAGTAACGAACCGCGTGCGATCGATGTAATGAAAGAACTATATCGGCCGCTTTATCTGATCGAAACACCGATCGTCATCACCTCGCTCGAGGCCGCCGAGCTGATCAAATATGCGGCAAACGCATTTCTCGCGACCAAAATAACATTCATTAACGAGGTGGCCAATCTCTGCGATGCCATCGGCTGTGATGTTCATGATGTCGCTCGTGGTATGGGCATGGACAATCGTATCGGACGCAAATTTCTGCATCCGGGTCCAGGTTACGGCGGATCGTGCTTTCCAAAAGATACACGTGCGTTGACAACAGTCGCGGATCAATTTGGTGTCGAAACGCGGATAGTTGACGCCGTAATCGAAGCCAATGAACTCCAGCGCGACGCGATGATCCCAAAGATCGAAAAGCTCGTCGGCGATCTCGACGGCAAACGCATCGGTGTACTAGGCCTGTCTTTCAAACCTGAGACGGATGATATGCGTGAATCACCCGCGGTAGATATCATCAATGCACTCGTCAAACGCGGTGCGACAGTCAATGCATACGACCCGGTGGCAATGCCAGAAGCCAAACATTACCTGCCCGACATCGGGTATGCAATTGATGAATATGACGCGATTAAAGGTGCCGATGCTCTGGTCATCATTACCGAATGGAACCAGTTCCGGGCTCTCGATATGGAAAGGGTCAAAGCATTATTAAATACACCAAAGATTGCCGATCTTCGTAATATATATGAACCAGCGGATATGCGGGCTCTCGGTTTTGAATACGTCGGAGTCGGTAGATAGTTGATTGAGTTTCCAGAGTTGGCTGAGTTGTAGAGAAAGAATTCATGCAGTCTCATTACTTTGGTACTCCGAAACTCTGATAACTCTGCAAACTAATTTGATCTATGCCTACAACACCTAAAGTCCTGGTCACCGGCGGAGCCGGGTTTATCGGCTCTAACCTTGCCGAGGAGCTTATTCGTCAAGGCGCCCGCGTCACTATCATCGACAATTTCCTGACTGGGTTTCGCGAAAATCTCGACGAGATAGAGGGCTCCTTTGACTTTGTCGAGGGCGACATCAACGATGATGTTGCAGTGCTCAAGGCAATGGAGGGCTGCGAGATCGTCTTTCACGAGGCGGCACTGCCCAGCGTCCCGCGTTCGGTCGAGGACCCCGAGGAAACGCATCGCGTTTGCGTCAACGGCACGCTAAACCTGCTCGTCAAAGCAAAAGAAACCGGTGTCAAACGCTTTATCTACGCCGCGTCCAGCTCCGCCTACGGCGACCAGCCTGTCTTGCCTAAGGTCGAAACGATGCGGCCCGATCCGCTTTCGCCCTACGCCGTCGCCAAACTCACCGGCGAGTATTACTGCCGCTCGTTCAATAACGTCTATGGCCTTGAGACGATGTCGCTCCGTTATTTCAACGTGTTCGGCCCAAGGCAAAATCCCGCGTCGATGTATTCCGGCGTCATCTCGCGTTTCGTCGATGCCCTTATGACCGGCAAACAGCCCGTCATCTACGGCGACGGCGAAAACTCGCGTGATTTCACCTACATCGCAAATGTCGTCGATGCCAATATCAAAGCGATGACCGCCACCGAGGGCATCGGACGCACAATAAACATCGCCAACGGCGACCGCATCACGCTCAATCAATTGTTAGAGGTTTTGAAAAAGATCACCGGCAAGACCGACGCAGCCGCCGACTACCAACCGCCCCGCAGCGGTGATGTCCGCGATTCCCAAGCCGCCAACACCCGCGCCATCGATTGGCTCGGCTACAAACAACTCGTCGGCCTAGAAGAAGGCCTCACAAAAACCATCGACTGGTGGAAGACCAGCCGCTTTGCGAAGTAAGTTTGGCAACCTTCGCATTCTTTTTTATCCTTTAGCCTTTACCCTTTCTGGTATCGCAGGCCAGACCCCATTCTTTTGTTTCACGAGGG
>JBKJRA010000279.1:0-5550 GCA_046594975.1 Pyrinomonadaceae bacterium
AATTCGAGCAGGTTCTGCGTACCTAGAATGTTGGTCTCGGTATAGAGTTTTGGTTCGCTCAGCGATGGGCGAACTCCCGCTCTCGCGGCAAGATGGACGATCACGTCAAAATGGTATGACGCAAATATCGCGGACATCGTCGCTTCGTCACGAATGTCCGCCTCGACCATCGTGTAATTTGGCGATCTGAGATGTTCGGCAATATTCGCACGTTTGATGTCCGGCGAGTAAAAATCATTGAGATCGTCAACGACCGTTATCTGCCAACCGCCCTCCGCAAGCAGACGATCAACCAGATGCGACCCAATAAATCCGGCACCGCCGGTGACTAGAATATTCTTTGACATAACGTTTTTAGTTCAAAAACCGCTGTTTTGTATGAAAGCGGTGGAGAATTTCCTCAAGAAAGCCCTCGTATGTAAAATTCTCTAAACTATACGCAGGCTTGAGTTTATACATCAGCGGCAGAGCGATTCTCCAAGCCATCCATAGTCGCTGCCGTTCGGTCAGGTCCCAACGCCTTCGCAAAAAACTCTCGACGACCTCGACTTCTTTTTCCGAGAGCAGAGCAACATTTGCCTCGATCTCCGTCTTTTTCTGGACACGTGTAAACGCAACATCCGTCACTGGATTTGAAAACGTTTCGGCAAAAGTCGGAGCCTCGTCAGCCCGCTCACGCACCACGACAGTGCCCGCAAAAATATCGCCGACACGCTGGTCTCGATTACTCAAAAATATAACGATCAGGCCTATCGAATAAACCGGCAATATAAATCCCGGCACGGCATCGCAGATCCGCAGCAGGTTACGGGCGATCGATTCCCACAGCGTCACGGGGCGCCCATCCTCGCGAATGACGCGGAGTTTCATCAGTCGTTTGCCGGGTGTCTGACCATTCCATAACCATTCGAACATTATAAAATATCCGGCAAATATCAGAAACAATATAATTATTGTCAGTGCGAGTGTCCATTTCGGCAGATCGTTCAGCAATTTGTCCGGAGCGTCCGTTACGTCCGAAGACGTATAACCGGCTATGCTCAGAAAAAACCAAGCGACCAATATGATAGTAAAATATTGAATGAAATGATCTATCGCGACCGCCAGGAAACGATTGCCTATCGACGCCAGAGCAAACTCCAGCGGCACGCGCTCCGGCGTTTCGATAATAAGGCTCTCTTCGGTTTCGATAATGTGCCGCGACATGCTTTGCACATTTATTATTATGAAAATCGGCCGCTAGATGCAAAGCGTAGCTTTTGCTTGTCAATTACGAGCGGCCTCTCCTATACTTAATGCAGAGGCTGCGGCTTCTAGCAGGAGATGAAGTTTTGAAAACTGAATTACATCGGAGCGACCTATCAGCTGCTGGCTTTCGTTTTGCGATAGTTGTGAGCCGCTGGAACGACGCTTTTACGTCAAAACTCGAAAGCGGTGCGATCGAGGCTCTTAAGAGTGCCGGTGCAGATGATGAGTCGATCGACGTGTTTAACGTCCCCGGAGCATTCGAGCTGCCACTGGCGTGTCTCCGGGCCGCAGATTCTAAGATATATGCCGCCGTCATCGCTTTAGGTGTCGTTATTCGCGGCGACACACCGCATTTCGATTACGTCGCCGGACAGGCAGCCGCCGGGCTGATGCAAGCATCTATGCAGACGGAGGTTCCGGTCATGTTTGGTGTCATCACTGCCGACACGGTCGAGCAGGTCGAGGCACGGACCGGCGAAAAGGCTGACAACAAAGGCTGGGAATCAGCCATGTCAGCAATCGAAATGGCCAATACAATGCGGGAAATAGCCCTTCGACGCGAGAGGGATGTAACGTTTTAAGGATATTTGAATGTCGCTTGATAAAGCAGAGAAAAGTTCCGGCACCAGGCACAAAGCGCGTGAGTGCGCTCTGCAGATGTTATTTGCCAATGACCTCGTCCACAACGATTGCGAGACGCTTGTCCGGACGTATTGGAAAGAGCTTGGCGACAACGCGATCGACGACAAGACCCGGGAATTTGCTAACCGCCTCGCCTGTGGTGCCCTCAAAAATATCGAAACAATTGACGACCGCATCCGCACCCGTGCCGAGCACTGGCGCATCGAGCGTATGGCGATAGTTGACCGTAACGTGCTGCGTCTAGCGGTTTTCGAGTTTCTTTATCAAGACGACACGCCAAATGGTGTTGTAATCAACGAGGCCCTCGAAACAGCTCGCAGGTTTTCTAATTTTGAAGCGACCCAATTTATCAACGGCATACTTGACGCAATAAAACAGGACCTCGACGCTGATTCGGAAAAACCTGAAACGTCTGAAAAAGTACAAGCCTCGTCCAGCTTTTCTATTCAATAAACAAAAGATGAAATTAGCGGCTACACTTGCGAGCGTTTGTATTTTACTGCTTGCCGTTACCGCTTTTTCGCAAACCCTGCCATCAAAGATACGCGGCTATAAGATCTACGAAACTAAGGTTGTCGTAATAAACGCCGATGACGTCTCATCAAATAGCACCGACGCTAACGCCTCAGTTCGGCTGCTGAAACCAAAGATCGCAGGTATTGGTTTGACAGGTGTCACCCTCGAAATAACGGCTGAAATGACTCCGCTCGACCGTTCCGGGGGCGTCGATTTTATGACATTCAAAGACTTTCGCATCAACAATGTTCCGATCGAGATCGACGAATATACCGCACCATTCGATTTCAAGAAAGGGGAAAAGATCACATTCGCAAAACCCGCCCGCATATCAATAAATACTGCTAACCTCGCAAAAGGCGTATATAAAGAGTTGGTCGATTCGAAAGAAGATTGGACATTGTCAGGAACCGTCTTTGTTTTTGGTAAATTCAAAAAATTAGGCATCCGTTTTAAGCGTGTAATCCCGGTCGAGATCGACCTCAAGATCAAAAACCTGCTGCACTAGAAAACCGTTTATATAGATAGCTACGTTTTTCGCGTGTTTTGGGATAAAATTGATGTTTACTTAGAGGTCAAAAAAAGTGAGCAAAAATACCTTAGATCTAACGGATTTCTTTAAAGAAAGTTTCGGTTCAAATGCAACCTACGTCGAGGGTTTGCTCGACCGCTACAACTCCGATCCAAAATTGGTCGACGAGTCCTGGCAATTGTATTTTAGCGAATTGCTAAACGGCAAAGCTCCCGCCGCCGACATTAAGGCGGAAACGGGGGCCGTTGGAAATGTGTCTATCGCACAGAAAACCGCTGAGCCGGAACCACAAAAGCCAGTCCAAATATCTCTGCCCGCCGACACCGAACCAAAACCGATAACAGGCGTCGCCAAAAAGATCGTCGAGAATATGGAGCAGAGCCTGACAGTGCCGACGGCGACCAGCTTTCGCAATGTTCCGGTCAAGGTCCTCGAAGAGAACCGCCGCATCATCAACGAGCATCTCTCTGCTCAAGGTCACGGCAAGGTCTCATTCACGCACATCATCGCTTGGGCGATCGTCTCCGCCGCCAAGATCTATCCGCACATGAATTTCGGGTTCGGAATGGTTAACGGCGTCCCGTCGCGGCTCGAGCATGAAAACATCAATCTCGGTATCGCCATCGACATTGAGAAAAAAGATGGTTCGCGAAATCTGCTCGTTCCTAATATAAAGGGTGGAAACGCAATGAATTTCGCCCAGTTTTTCGCCGCCTACAACGAACAGGTAAAAAAGGCCCGCGACGGAAAGCTCGAGATCGCAGATTTTCAGGGAACAACTATTTCCCTAACAAATCCGGGCACCATCGGCACTGCAGCCTCGAATCCGCGTCTTATGTCCGGCCAAAGCGCCATAATCGCGACCGGTGCGATCGAATACCCGGCAGAATATCAGGCGATGACTCCCGCCGCCCTGTCCCAGCTCGGTATCAGCAAAATCCTCACGATCACTAGCACGTACGATCATCGCGTCATTCAAGGTGCCGAAAGCGGGCTGTTCCTCGCAAAAATTCACGAATTCCTAGTCGGCAAACACGAATTTTATGACACGATATTTGCCGATCTTGAGATCAATTATCCGACGCTTCGCTGGGCGGTGGATCATAATCCGGCGTTGCTGGGCGGCGACCGCTCAACTGAGCAAATTGAAAAACAGGCTAATGTTTTGCAGCTCATCAATGCCTACCGTGTTCGCGGTCACCTCTTAGCAAACATAGACCCGCTCAATATGACTTCGCATTACGCAGCGGAGCTTGAACTTGAGAACTTTGGACTGACGGTATGGGATCTCGACCGCGAGTTTATAACCGGCGGACTGCATGGTGAAAAAACCGCGACGCTCCGCCGTATTTTGGAGATTCTCCGGAAAGCCTATTGCGGCACAGTCGGCATCGAATACCGCCATATTGCAATAAATGAAGAAAAAGATTGGATTCGACGGCAGGTTAGGGAACAGTTCGTCGATACGCAGCCGCTCCCGGTCGATACCAAAAAAGAATTACTGCAAAAGCTGATCGAAGCGGAGCAATTTGAGCAATTTTTGCATAAAAAATATCTCGGCCAAAAACGTTTTTCGCTCGAGGGTTGTGAGACGGTCATACCGATGCTCGATCAGCTTGTCGAGGGCGCCTCGGCACGCGGTGTCGATGAAATTTATATGGGAATGGCTCATCGAGGACGTTTGAACGTACTGTCTAATATCATTGGCGACCCCGTCACTGGCGACATGGCCGAGCGTATCTTCACCGTTTTCGAAGGCACTTCGCACCCCGACTTCCCTGCGGACGAAGGCGACGTAAAATATCATCAAGGCGCCATCGGAGTGCGTAAAACAAAGGCCGGACGCGACCTGCGCATACAGTTGTCTTGCAACCCGAGCCATCTCGAGACGGTAGATCCTATCGTTGAAGGCATGGCGCGCGCGCGTCAGGACGAGCTTCGTGACGGCCATGGCAAGACACGTCATGAAACATACGAACACATCATGCCGCTATTACTGCATGGCGATGCTGCGTTTGCCGGACAAGGCGTTGTCATGGAAACGCTCCAACTCGCGGGGCTTCCGGGGTATCGGACCGGCGGCACGATCCATCTCATTATCAATAATCAGATCGGTTTTACGACCTCGCCAGGCTTGAGCCGCAGCTCGATCTATTCGACCGATGCTGCTCATATTACACAAACGCCGATCTTTCATATAAACGGCGACGACCCCGAAGCTGCGTTTCGCGTGATCCAGATAGCCCTTGATTATCGGGGTAAATTTAACAAGGATGTCGTTCTCGACCTTGTCGGTTTCCGTCGGCTCGGCCACAACGAAGGCGACGAGCCAAGTTACACGCAGCCGGTAATGTACGCCCGTGTAAAGGCTCATCCGGGCACGCGGCATCTATACGCACAGCAATTGATCCGCGAAGGGGTAATCAGCGAAGATGATCTCGCCGTAATGACCGACACGGTCGTCGCGAAATACGAAGGCATTCTGGCTCGTGCAAAAGACATAGCTGTTAAGAAGCCTGCGAGGGCTAAGCTTGCCGTCCATGCCGCCGACGAAGATGGGTCAGCAATTTTGGAAACAGGGGTTTCGTCCGCAGTCCTAAAACAGGTCGCGG
>JBKJRA010000356.1:0-4381 GCA_046594975.1 Pyrinomonadaceae bacterium
AGAGACCGGTTGGTGATGCCTTATTTGATAGAATTTTGGTTGTCGATCTCCCAAAATCCGGTCAAGCTGCGGTTACCTACGCAAAGCCGTTGCCAAACATAGGGCGAACTAATCTCAACTACTATCCGGCATCTGTGATGAATACTGTGCTCGGCGATGGTTTTTCGTCGCGACTGAATTCGGAGATCCGTATCAAACGCGGGCTTTCCTATGGTGCAGGAAGCATTTTGAATTGGCGCTTGACGACTTCAAATTTTACAGCCGCATCACAGACTAAAAATGAGTCGGCTGCGGAAGTTGCCGAACTTGTTTTAGCTGAGCTCAAAAAACTGACAAAAAATTCAGTGTCAAATGATGAATTGGTTCGACGCAAGTCATATCTAACCGGTGGTTTTGAAAGTAACCTCGAAACGACACGCGGCCTTGCCGGTGCAGTGGGTGATCTTTATGCTTTTGGTATCTCAACGAGCGAGCTTAATAAATATGTATCAAGCGTCAATGCCGTGACTGATGTTCAGATCAAGGATTTTGCTGCTCAGAATCTACTTGGCGGTGACATTATCATAGTTGGCGACTACTCAGTCTTCAAAGACGATCTCGCAAAACGTTTTCCGGGAATGAAGGTTGAGGTTATCAAAGCAGTCGATCTCGATCTGAGCAAAGATAATCTGCGTAAGTAGATTAGCGGATTTCATTGCCCGCTAATTACTCGAACAAACGCGAATGCTGTTAAATTATTAGCAAGTCATTCGTGATATTCGCGTGATTCGCGGGCAACTGTTTTAATGCATAAGAATTTACGTTCATTTATCGATTCGCTGCGGCGAGAGGACGAGATCGTTGAGATTTCGGCGGAGGTCGATCCTTATCTCGAGATCGCCGAAATTCATCGCCGTGTGATAGATGAGCAGGGAAAAGCACTGCTTTTTACAAACGTGAAAGGCTCGGCGTTTCCAGTCGTAACAAATCTGTTCGGCACTCCCCGCAGGATCGATCTGGCGTTTGGCTCCAAACCGCTTGATTTTGTAAAACGTGCTGTCCACGCCGCCGAAGATCTGCTGCCGCCAAAGCTGGGCAAGCTGTGGGAATATCGCGATCTCGCGATGACGGCGGCAAAGTTTGGAACGAAGACGACCCGCAACGCTCCGGTTCTCGAAGCAAGGCAATCATCTGTTGATCTCGAAAAACTTCCATTATTACAGCTCTGGCACGAAGACGGTGGACATTTTGTCACGCTGCCTCTGGTTTATACCGAGAGTCCGACCGACGGAAAGCATAATCTGGGGATGTATCGTGTCCAGCGTTATGACGCGACGACGACGGGGATGCATTGGCAGATCGGCAAAGGCGGCGGTTTTCATTATTTTGAAGCGGAGCAGCAGAATAAAGCTTTGCCGGTCACGATATTTCTCGGCGGTGCCCCGGCGATGATATTGTCGGCGATCGCTCCTTTGCCGGAAGGCTTGCCCGAATTGATGCTCGCGTCTTTGCTTGCCGACGGGAAAATCGCGACAGCCGATAATCCGCTTGGAGCAGGCAGACATCGCTTGATAGCCGAGGCCGAATTTGCTATCTGCGGCAGCGTCGCCCCTCAGACGCGTCGTCCCGAGGGGCCATTCGGCGATCATTATGGATATTATTCGCTCCAGCACGATTATCCCGTTTTCCGTGCAGACGCCGTCTTTCATCGTAAAGACGCCATTTATCCCGCTACAGTTGTCGGTAAGCCGCGACAGGAAGATTTCTTTATCGGCGACTATTTGCAGGAGCTGCTCTCGCCGCTGTTTCCACTCGTAATGCCTGCGGTTCGCGATCTGTGGAGCTACGGAGAGACGGGTTTTCACTCGCTGTCAGCGGCGGTTGTAAGAGAGCGATATTCACGCGAAGGGCTATCCGCAGGATTCCGAATCTTGGGCGAAGGACAGTTAACATTGACTAAATTTCTCTTGTTAACGGATAAACCGCAAGACCTTCGCGATTTCCGGTCGCTGTTCGAATATATACTCGCTCGCGTCGAATGGCACAGGGATCTGCATATCTTCAGTCAGACGGCGTTCGACACGCTCGATTACGCCAGCGGCAAGGTCAATCACGGAAGCAAGGCGATCTTGATGGGAACGGGCGATGCAAAAAGGGAATTAGCTCGTGAATTTCATGGTGATCTGCCCGCTGGCGTTCGAAAAGCCGAGCCGTATTGTGGCGGATGTCTCGTTGTCGAGGGCGACGCTTACGAAAACGACAAAGACCTCGCCGACCGCATTGCCAAGTCCGGCAAATTTGACGATTGGCAAATGGTCGTTTTGCACGACGATGTTGCATTTGCACGTACTACTGAGAAATTCTTATGGGCAACGTGGACGCGGTTCGATCCGGCATCGGATATTTACGCGAAAGAGATAACTACAAAGAATAATCACATCGGTTACGCCGCTCCGATCGTCATCGACGCTCGTATGAAACCCTGGTATCCGAAAGAGGTTGAGGCCCGCGAGGACATTGTGAAACTTGTCGATAACCGTTGGGGCGACTATTTTACTAAGTAATAAAAATGGTTGCGTGGATTAAAACAGCTGCATATCGGCGTCAACGCCGAAAGGTCCGACTGGTATTGTTTCTCGTATTTATAGTAGCCTCTAGTTGTCTGGCCTACGCATATTTCATCGAACCAAACCGCCTCGTCGTTACTAACAGCGACATCAAGATCAAAGGCTGGGATCCGGCGTTTGATGGTTTGCGGATCGCGATGATCGGAGACATCCATGCAGGATCAAATGGCGTCACAGAAGCCAAGATCCGTGAGATCGTCGCCAGAACCAACGAACAGCAGCCCGACTTGATCGTCCTGCTAGGTGACTACATTTCACAAAAAACCAGCGACCACCAATCGTTAAAAATGCCGATCGAGACCATCGCAGAGAACCTACGCGGCCTACAGGCTAAATATGGTGTAATTGCCGTACTTGGCAATCACGACGGCTGGTTTAATAACGAGAAAGTTGCCGCAGAATTAACTGATATCGGCTATCGCGTTTTGCAAAATGAAGTTTTTGTTATCGAAAAAGACGGCAAAAAGCTCCGGTTCCTGGGGCTGAAGGATCAGATGCAGATAACGACCGTCCCCGAATATGTCGAAAACGCCAAACAAGCTCTGCAGCCCACTGAAAAAACCGGAAATCTCGTCGCGTTAGATCACACGCCTGACATCCTGCCTTTGATAACGGGTAAATATGAGATCTCCGGCGACTTAAAACTCATGCTCGCCGCCCACACACATGGCGGACAGGTATGGTTCCCGATATTTGGGCGACCGATCATCCCATCCAGCTACGGCCAGAAATATGCCTATGGCCATATATTTGATCAAGGCGTGGATATGTTTGTCACGAGCGGCATCGGCACGAGCACACTACCGTTCAGATTTATGGTCCCGCCGGAGATCATGGTAGTTACGATAAATAGTCCGAACTAATTCATGTAATTCATGGTCAAAATATCTTGTGCAAATAATTTTCTCAGCTAAACTAACCTGCCTTCTGCTAATTGCCTTCTGCATACTGTCTTGCGGCGGTGGGCCTAGCCAGCGCATCAAGGACATTGAGGCACAGAAACCCATCCCGACGCCTACGCCCGGCGAGAGGCCAATCGGCGGATCGTTGCGCGTCGAAGGCAGCTCGGCAAACGGGATGGACCCTTACACGGGCGTGCTCACTGTCGCACCGAGAGGTGATAATTACGAATTTCGCTGGTCGATAACTAAGGGAACTCGCATCGGAACGGGCGTTCAAATGGGCGATGCGGCCGCCGTGAGCTACGCAAATCCGGGCGGCGGCAACGGCTGCGGCGTTGTGTTATATAAGATCTCGCCCGACGGCTCACTCGATGGCCGCATAGCTATTTGGGGCGAATCTAAATTCGGCACTGAGAAAGCGACACGCGTCGAAGGCACGGGATTTGTCGGCAAATATACCGTCACTGGCACTGCCGCGGACGGCAAACCCTATACAGGCACGCTCAAGATCACCAAAGACGGCGGCGGATACGATCTCGAATGGCAAACTGACAAACCGCAGGTCGCGTTCGCCATTTGGAAAGGCAGCGTCGCAGCTGCAAGCTTTGGCGGAAGGCAATGCAGCTTTGCTGTTTACGACATCAAGGGCAACGGGAACATGGAAGGTAATTGGGGCGGCCAAAAAACCATCACTTTCGGCACCGAATCCGCGAAACGGCAATAAATTACCTTGAAAGTTCGTCAACATTAACCTAGAGTAACCCAACATCAACTGAAAGTAGTCCCCCATCAACTGAAAGTTGGCCAACTTTCGAACCGTGTATTCATACTTTCGACAAATGTTAGGCAACATTTCTCGTAAAATGCCGATGC
>JBKJRA010000163.1:0-7726 GCA_046594975.1 Pyrinomonadaceae bacterium
CGTTTGGTAAGAAAAAGCTCGATGATGCTGTGCAAGCGGCGCTCCGTTCCGAAGCGATCATATACTCAGTTGGGATCGGCGATAATTTTTACAGCGGTGTCGATCGCAGTTCGCTCAATAAGATCTCCGAGCGCACCGGTGGTCGGGCGTATTTTCCCAAAGATGAGCGCGAGCTTCGCGAGGCATTTCAGCAGATACAAGATGAGATGCGTTCGCAATATCTGATAGCTTACGAGCCGTCAAATCAAAACCGTGATGGTGCCTATCGCAAGATCGAGATCGAGCTGACCAATCCGCAATTGAAAAACGACAAAGTTAAGGTCACGCACCGCCAAGGCTATTTTGCTAAAACCGCACCTAAAAAATAGCTAAACGGCCGACGTGATCCACCACACATTGCCAAACGGATCAGTAACGCCGCAGCTGCGGCCATATTCCTGATCGGCGGGCGGCATTATGGTTTCAGATCCTGCATCGACAGCTTTTTTGTACACCGCATCAGCGTCATCTACATAGACAAACATATTCGCCGTCGCCGGTTTCCACTCGTCACGGCTGTTTGAAAACATTATCGTGCTGCCATTGATATTGGCCTCACAGTGGCCGACGATGTCACCGCGTACATCCTGATGCGTCATCTCGGCACCGAAAACCGCCTTAATAAATTCTATAAATCCGGCTGCATCTTCCAACATCAGATACGGCATTACAGCTTGGTGGCCTTTTGGAATATTCATATTTGTCTGGTTAATAAGTATAAATTTCTACCTTTGTAACTACTCCATTTTTAGTTTTTATCACCCAAAATACACCGTATTCGATGTCGGGTAACTGTTTGAAGACCTCTTTTTTTAACAGCAGATTGCCTAATGCAGGCGTCGTATTGCTGTGGCCGACGATCAGGTAGTGTTTTGGCTTACCGTTAAGCATAAGCGGTATTAGATCGGCCTGCTTTGCAGGGTCGTAGGTCTGAATCTCTTTGCCGCGAAGCTTTGCGATAGGCTCGGCGGTTTGTTTTGTTCGTTTATAGTCGGTCGAATAGATCACATCCGGCTTGTATTTTTTTACCGCTTTCGCTAGACGCTCGGCCCGCTCGCGGCCCTCAAGCGAAAGCTCAGGATCGCCCTTTGCCCTGTCCGTTGCATTACTCGTCGCACTCTTTTCAGCGTGGCGAACGAGGACGATGGTCTTTTTCTGCGCCGCGATGGATATGCAGGCAAAAAGAAAAATTATTGTGATCGCTAGGCTTATAGCGTAGAGTTTCATTTGTTTATTTTTCGGTTCTATTACACAAACATCTTTCCCGGATTCAGAATTCCGTTCGGGTCAAAGACGTTCTTGATGCCTTTCATTACTTCGAGCGTTGGTTTGTCGATGGCGTAGGACAGGTATTGCGACTTAACGTAGCCAATACCGTGTTCGCCGGAGATAGTGCCGCCGAGTGCGACCGAAAGCTGAAATGTCTCGGAAACGCATTCGCGGGCACGGGCGACGGCATCAACATCGTCACGGTCAACGACGAAATTAACATGGATATTGCCGTCTCCTGCGTGGCCGAAATTGGCCACAAAAGTATCATGACGCTTGCCGATCTCTTCGATCTTAGCTACAAGCTCCGGCACCTTGGAGCGGGGCACGACTACATCCTCGTTGATCTTGAGCGTGCCGTATTTCATTAGGCTCGGGCTAATTGCACGGCGGACGTCCCAGAGTTTGTCTTCCTCTTCTTTTGACTTGGCACGGAGAATGTCAAAGCCGCCATTTTCGCCGATAATGCGTTCGATAGTTTCGGCATTACGCTCGACTTCCTCGCGGGAGCCATCGACCGCAACCAGCAGGATCGCTCCGGCATCTTTCGACAATCCAAAAGCAAAATTTTCCTCGATAGCGGCTACACAGTATTTGTCTATGACCTCCATCGCCATTGGTAGCAAACCCTCAGGCGTGAATTTGGTCAGCACTTTGCACGCCTCTTCCATTGAACGAAAATTGGCACGCACCGTCGAGGTGGCTTCGGGCATCGGCAGCAGCTTGAGCGTGGCTTCGGTGATGATGCCAAGCATTCCTTCGCTGCCACACATAAGACCTGTCAGGTCAAATCCTACTACATTCTTTACCGTCTTACCGCCCGTGCGGATGACCTCGCCGATCGCTGTAACGACCTCGAGCCCGAGAACGTGATGCTTTGTAACACCATATTTTGGAGTCCGCATTCCACCCGCATTTTCGGCTATATTGCCGCCGATAAACGAGTCTTTATAACTCGCCGGATCAGGTGCGAACATCAACCCTTGCTTCTCAACGGCCTGCTGCAATTCAAAAGTTCTTATCCCCGGCTGGCAAACGGCATAAAGATCATCCGCGTTTATTTCAATGATCTTATTCATCCGGTCGGTTCCGACAACAATACCGCCATCCACTGGAACAGCGCCGCCTGTATACCCAACGCCGCCGCCGCGTGCAGTAACTGGAAATAGGTATTCGTTAGCGAGTTTTAATATCGCGACCATCTGCTCGGTTGACTCCGGAAATACGACGGCCTCTGGCGGAAACTTTTCTTTTACCGCGTCAGCACCATACGGTTCGACGCGATCAGGATCGATGAGCACATTTTCGCTGCCGACAATGCCGCGGAGTTTGTCTAAAACTTCGGGCTTTGACGCGTTGGTTATCGAACGGCCTTTTGATTTGAAATGGATGGATTCGAACATCGTATTTTAGATTCAATCCTACCAAAAATTCCAATATCGCGACATATCTGCTAAACTCTCAAAAAATCCGCAATCTTGAAAATGTAGTCGTTCCAACAGGGAATGGAGCAGAATAAAAAAATTATGAAATTGCCAAAGATCTCATTGACCTGGAAGATCATGATCGGCCTCGTGGTCGGAATTTTTCTCGGATGGCTTATCCATTACCTGGATGTCAGATCCGGCGAAAGCCATATGGTGCTTGGGTTTCAGACTCAGACACTGTTGGGGTTTGCGAGGTCGCTCTCGACCTTGTTTTTGAATCTGATCAAATCGATCATCGCTCCATTGATATTTGCGACGCTGGTCGTCGGAATATCGGGAACGGGCGATATCAAACAGGTTGGCCGCATCGGCGTCAAAGCACTTATCTATTTTGAGATCGTTACCACATTGGCATTGTTTATCGGTCTTGCAGCGGTAAATATTACAAAACCCGGCGAAGGAGTTTCGCTCATCGGGACGGTAAAACAGGAGAAAGATTTCGACAAAGCCGACTGGAGCACGCGTGCCAAAACTCTCACCAAAGAATCTAACGAGGCACAGCTAAAAGCCGACGACCTGCTCGTTCAATCTGCCGGAAATCCCGACAAGGCCGTTGAGGCTAAGGTCCAAGCAACACTCGCGGCCCAGAAATCCTCCGAAGCCCTCGACGCGATCACCAGAGGGCTGACCGCCGGAGACCCGCCCGCAAAGCCGCAGACATTTGGCGACATCATTGCCCATCTATCACCGACCTCGATCATCAAGGCAATGGCAGAGGGTGATGTATTGCAAATTGTCGTCTTTTCGGTGATATTTGCGCTTGCCGTCACGGCAATCGGCAAAAAGGCTCAGGTTGTAAGAGATTGGTGTCAATCGCTCGCTGATATCATGTTTCGCTTTACGGAATATGTAATGATGTTTGCTCCAATTGGCGTCGGAGCGGCGATGGCATACACCATCGGACATAATGAGAAGGGGCTCGGGGTGCTCGTAAATCTAGGCTGGCTGGTCGGGACGCTCTACGGCGCCCTGATCGTCTTTGCGACAGTTATCCTGCTACCGATCGCGTTGATCTTTAAAGTGCCGCTCAAAGATTTCTTTAACGCGGTGAAGACGCCTGCTTCGATCGCGTTTGCGACAACATCAAGTGAATCGGCACTGCCGAAAGCGATGGAAAATCTCGCACGGCTCGGAGTTCCTCGCCGGATCGTCGGTTTTGTTCTCCCGACCGGATACAGTTTTAATCTCGACGGCACAACGCTTTATCTTTCGCTGGCGTCGGTCTTTGTTGCACAGGCGGCGGGTGTGCAGATGTCTTGGGGCGATCAGATATTGATGGTGGCTGTGCTGATGCTGACGTCGAAAGGAGTGGCTGGTGTGCCTCGTGCATCGCTGGTCGTGCTGCTCGGAACACTCGCATCATTCAAACTGCCGGTCGAGGGCGTGATCCTCATACTCGGCGTCGATGAGCTGATGGATATGGCCCGCACGGCTATAAACGTCATCGGAAACTGTCTGGCGACGGTTGTTATCGCCAAGTGGGAGAAAGCTTTCCGCAATGAGGAATGGGAACGCGAAGAGGCTGAGCTTGAGGCTGTGACAGGGCTAGAGCCAATAGTCGGCACGTAACCAATATGTTTCCGATCGGCGACGACAATTCGGACAGACGTATCCAGCCGGTGGTCAATTACGCGATCATCGGCATCAATATCCTTGTGTTTTTGCTGCTCCAGCGGTTAGGCAGTAACGACGCTTTTACTTACGCGTTTTCGCTCGTGCCGAAAGAGATAATGACCGGCGTCGATCTGTCCGGTGTTCAGATCTTGCGCGATGCGGCGGGCCACACGGCGGAGATACAGCATTACTCGTCGCCGCTGCCGGTGTACTTCAACTTTCTCTCGTCGATGTTTATGCATGGCGGCATTGCCCATATCTTTGGCAATATGCTGTTTTTGTTTATTTTCGGTGACAACATCGAAAACCGGATAGGGCATATTCGATACGGTATCTTTTATCTTTTGTGCGGATTTGCGGCGGCGGCGGGGCAGATATTGATGGGGCCGGATTCGATAATACCGATGCTCGGAGCATCGGGTGCGATCTCAGGCGTGCTGGGCGGTTACGCGTTGCTTTTTCCAAAAAACCAAGTGCGGGCTTTACTGTTTAATTTTCTCACAACGATACCGGCGTTTGTTGCTATCGGCATCTGGATCGGCTACCAACTCGTCCTCGGGTTCCTGACACCATCCGGCGGCGGCGGCGTGGCTTATGCCGCACACATCGGTGGATTTATTGCCGGACTGGTGCTTATCAAGATCTTTGCTATCGGGAAAAATGCTTAGATCGAAAATGTTGCGTCTTTCTTAGAAAGATTTGAGTTGTAGAAAGGATCGTTTTCGACATAGCTATTCCATCTCTTGCGGAAATACATTTCTTCGTCGGCAGTTTGTACCTTTTGTAATGCCGCTCGATTCCTGATCATCTCAATGTAAGGCGTAAACACTATCCGATACCCGGATTCTCGCAGCCGAAGGCAGAGATCGACGCCGAAAAGTGTATTTGGAAGATTCTCCTCATCAAATCCGCCGATCTCTTCAAAAACCTCGCGCCGGATCGCCATGCACGACAGTGAGACGGCGGAGTAATTGCCGATCACCTGATTGCGATGCATATTTCCAGGAAAGCTTTTAGGAAACCCTTCATGAGCGACGGCCGTCAGGCCGCCTGCCCCGATCACGATCCCGCCATCAATAACCTTTCCTTTGGAATCAAGTATTTTACCGCCGACGGCACCGATGCCGGGCTGAATTGCAAAGCCGACGAGTTCGGTCAGCCAGCTTTCATTTTGAGGTTTAAGGCCCGTCTGTAGAAAACAGATAACTTCAGCATTGGATGCTTTGACGGCAGCATTGAGTCGCTCCGCAGAATTGTTTTCGGTTGTTAGAGCAATAACCTCGATCTGCGGCGGAGGGTTCGGCAAAAGATATCGGACACGATGATAATTTGATGTGGTAGGCTCGACCGTCGCACTTATCCCGCATCTTTCAAAATGGAGTCGGATCGCGTCTCTTGCCCGCTCGTAGGCGTAGGGCTTTTCATCGGAACTAAATGCGACCGACCCCTCGACCGCTCGCCAGAGATATAAAACACGAGGAATGTGGCGGATCTGCTCGGGTTCGATCTGCTCGATCACGCGGAGAGCGAGGTCGTAATCCTGGCTGCCTTCGGCTCCGAGACGAAAGCCGCCGACCTTTTTTATAACTTCGGTTTTATAAGACGAAATATGATTGAGCATATTCATCGAATGAAAAAGGTCAGGGCTCCAGTCGGGCTTGAATGCCGGTGAGTAACGATCACCCTCGGCGTCTAACATACTCGAATCGGTATAGATCAAACCGGCATCAGGATGTAAGTTGATCTCACGGGCGATCCAAAAAAGAGCGTCTTCGGTAAGCTCGTCATCATGGTCGAGAAGCACTGAAAACACTCCGGTTGCGAGATTAAGCGCCGAATTCGAAGCCGCTGATATATTGCCGTTCGTCTCGCGAAAATTTATTTTGATGCGGCTCTCCCTCGAGGCGTATTCGCGGAGCAGCGATCTGACCAAGGCATTCGGCGAGAGATCTTCGCCGATGCATAGCTCCCAATTTTGGTAGAGCTGTCCGATGACCGAATCGATGCATTTTCTTATCCAAATGTCGTCGCGTGAATAGACGGGCAGAATGATCGAGATTAGCGGTTCGGTTACGAATCCGGCGATCTGCGAGTGAATATAATCTAGCTCGGCAGTGGTAAGAGAGCCGTTTTTTTGAAACCACGCATCTTCGCTCTCGCGTTGCTGACGGTTGTGTTTGAGCAAAGCAAACTGATCAGCAACGGCGCGATAACCGCCTCGCTGCCAGATCGTAAAAGCACTATTTATTTTCTTTATAATTCCCACCGGAATTGGTCTTAGGCAAAGATCTTCAGGTCGTTTTGGATCATTTCAGCGATCATTTCCTGCAGGGTGTATTCGGGTATCCATCCAAGCTCTTTGTTTGCCTTTGTCGGGTCGCCGATCAGCAGATCGACCTCGGTAGGGCGGAAATAGACCGGATTTATGCCTACGACCGTCTGGCCGACCGGGATATTGTATCGCGGGTCGTTGCATGCGGTGACCACTCCGATCTCATCAGAGCCTGAGCCGCTAAATTCGACATCGATGCCGACCTCATGAAACGCCATTTTCACAAAATCGCGTACCGATGTCGTCTGGCCTGTCGCAATGACAAAATCCTCCGGTTTTTTGCACTGCATCATCAGCCACATCGCTTTGACGTAGTCTTTTGCGTGACCCCAATCGCGTTTGGCGTCAAGATTGCCAAGATAGGTCGTCTTGAGTTTGCCAAGAGCTATTTGAGCTACCGCACGGGTTATCTTTCGCGTGACAAATGTCTCACCGCGCAACGGGCTTTCGTGATTAAACAATATGCCATTAACGGCGTACATATTGTATGCCTCGCGGTAATTTACCGTGATCCAGTAGGCGTAAAGTTTGGCAACGCCATAAGGCGAACGCGGGTAAAACGGTGTCCTTTCATTTTGCGGTATTTCTTGAGCAAGCCCGAAAAGCTCGGATGTCGAGGCTTGATAGATCTTTGTTTTCTCGACAAGGCCAAGCAGGCGGACGGCTTCGAGCAGTCGCAAAACACCTACGGCATCGGCGTTAGCCGTATATTCCGGAGTTTCAAAACTAACCATCACATGGCTCTGAGCGGCGAGATTATAGATCTCATCGGGCTGCACTTTTTGAATAATATGGATCAGATTGCTCGAATCGGTCATGTCGCCGAAATGAACGACAAAATCAGGATGCGGCGGATCGATCAAATGGTCGATCCGGTCTGTATTGATGAGTGACGAGCGGCGCTTTACGCCGTGCACCTCATAGCCCTTTTCCAGCAAAAAATCGGCGAGATAAGCTGCGTCCTGTCCTGTAACGCCGGTGATGA
>JBKJRA010000247.1:0-4752 GCA_046594975.1 Pyrinomonadaceae bacterium
GCACCTTTGCGTTCTCAAATTCTTTTACATCCAGTGCGAGCATTGACAAGTGCTGCGAAGTGCCCGGAGGTGCGACTGAGTAGATGATGGATTTGTCGAGGGATTTTGCGAAAAAGATCTTGTCTTGCTCAAGCCTTAATATCTCAGGAACTTGTTCGAATGGCGTCAGAGCCTTGATGCGAGTTGCTTCGGCTTTAGAGACGCGGTCTTTGCCTGTCCAATATGCGAAACCAGGATTTACACGGCTTGCCCACAGGCTGACGGTGTGATCGTAACCGCGCCTTGCAGAATCGGCCCCGCGTGGAGAGATGCTCAAATTATTCTTTTGGGCTTCGGATCGAGCCTCAAGCAAAGCAGTCATCGCTGCTGTCTGTAATTCGACAGATGTGCCGCCGATATTCGTGTTCGTTCGTTTTAGGCCGGATTGAAATGCGGTGACGTCGGCTTCGTCCTTGAACACGATCTTGTGCGGTGGCGTTGCACCGCCTCGGGCGACGTAAACGGCACCGTATTCCTTGAGCAATAGGCGCTCGGCATCATTCCCGGGCATTGCAAAACCCTTGGGCAGATTTTGCACAAACGATTTGTCTTGTTCGTTTTCGGACATAATACTGTTTGTTGAGGCTGCATTTTGTGAGTTAGCCTTTGGCCCTGCCGAACCACAGCTTGCTAAAGCAAGAGCCAAGACATAGCAGCAAATAATAGATCGTTTAGTTACCGGCATAGCGATTATTTGACGTTAAAATTTGCGACTATCTTTCGCACAGATTCGATGTGGTCTTTCATATATTCGTCTTTTTCGATAAACGGCACCGCCGAACGGATGTGATTGTAGATATCACGCGTTCCGTTGCCCAGTTTTTTGTCCGGCCCAAGAGCTTTTCTTCTAAAATCTACGCCCTGAGCTGCACAGAGCAATTCTAGCGATAAAATAGTTTCGAGATTTTCGGCCACTTGCCGTAGTTTCAAACCGGCAGTCGCTCCCATCGAGACGTGATCCTCGACATTTGCAGAGCTGGGAATAGTATCGACGCTCGCGGGATGCGCGAGGATCTTATTTTCTGTGCAGAGAGCGGCGGCGGTGTATTGGACGATCATAAAGCCGGAATTAAGACCGCCGAGTTCGGTAAGAAATGGCGGTAGAATATGCTCGTTTGAGGCGTCGTCCGTAAGACGCATTATCCGCCGCTCTGAGATATTGCCGAGTTCGGTCAAGGCAATAGTCAGATAATCAAACGCGAGAGCGAGAGGCTCGCCGTGAAAATTGCCGCCGCTGATGACCTCGATATTCTCGCCATGGACAAATATGAGCGGATTGTCCGTAACAGCATTAAGCTCAAGTTTTAGCAGCCATTCGGCATAAAGCACGGCATCGCGACATGCTCCGTGAACCTGCGGCATACACCGCAAAGTGTAAGCGTCCTGCACATTTGACACATCAAAATCCCGGACAAATTCGCTTTGGTTAAGTAAGTTACGAAGATTTGCTGCACATTCGATCTGTCGCGGATGTGGTCGCAATGCATGGACGCGTTGGTCGAATGCGGACACAGTTCCGTGCAGAGCCTCAAGACTTAGGCAGCCAGAAATATCAGCGATCTCCGCGAGCCGCATGGCTTTCCATGTCTCGAGTATACCGAGAGCAGTCATCACGGTTGTGCCGTTTGTGAGGGCAAGACCTTCTTTTGCAGCAAGAGTGATCGGTGACAGACCGGCTTTATTCAAAGCAGCCGCTCCACGCAATAATTCGCCTTCAACTTCTGCTTCGCCTTCACCGATCAAAACGCACGCAAAATGGGCAAGCGGAGCAAGGTCGCCGCTGGCACCGAGACTTCCCTTTTCTGGGATTACCGGGTGAACACCGCGATTGAGGAATTCGAGAATGAGTTCGAGTGTCGCAAGCTTAATGCCCGAAAAGCCGCGCGCAAGCGTATTGGCACGGATCAGCATGATCGCCCGTACGGTTGGCGTGTCAAATGGCTTGCCAACGCCGACCGCGTGGCTGACGACTATGTTTCGCTGGAGCGTCTCGACATCCTTGCGGCTGATGAGCTTGTCTTTGAAAGCACCGAAACCGGTTGTAATACCGTAAGCGATCTCACCACGATCAAGCAGCGTCTGCACTGCAGCGGAGCTTCGATTTACGCTCTCTTTTGCACTATCAGACAGTACGACACGAGGCTCGCCTGGGTTTCCGTAAGCCACCGCCACAACTTGTTCGAATGTGAGGCTTTCGCCGTCGATGATGATCTCTGAGGTCATAAACATTGTGAGATTAACACAATTGAGTGAAATCATTTAGCCGATGAGCTTGCCTTTTGAAATAACGGAGCTTACTAGATTGCCGCCAAATTCGTATGACAATTGCCGGTAGTCGTTTGAATCAATGACTAGCATATCCGCTTGTTTGCCAATCTCGATAGAACCCAGTCGGTCGCCAAGGCCGATAGAATACGCGGCATTTATCGTTGCTGCATTCAAAGCCTCAGTCGGCATAAGCTTTTGATAGCGGCAGGCTATTGCCATTGCCATCGGCTGCGAAGGGCATGGAGATGAGCCGGGGTTATAATCGGTCGTAAGCGCCATCGCACAGCCAGCGTCGATCATCTTTCTGGCGTTTGCGAATTGAGTTTTACCGGCGTTGAAATTCTCCGTTGGGATCACAATGCCGATCGTATCGGAATCCGCTAACGCTCGTATTTCATCGTCGGAAATTGCATCGAGATGATCGATCGACACGGCTCCGCTTTTGATGGCAACCGCAGAGCCGCCAAGATTTGTGAATTGATCGACGTGAGCTTTTATTCCAAAACCGAGCGAGCGAGCCGTTTCGAGTATTTTTCGAGATTGCTCTAGTGTAAATGCACCGTTCTCGCAGAATACGTCGCAGAAAAACGGCACACGACCGTGAAAATCTGACGCGACGAACCATTTCCACGCCGCTGATAGCATCGTGTCGCAGATCTCATTTACATAGACGTTTGGGTTGGTTTTATGTTCGGGCGGGATGGCGTGGGCGGCGAGGAATGTTGGGACGATGTTGATCGCGTGCTGCTTATCAAGTACGGCAATTACATTGAGCATCTTTAGCTCCGTTGCGGTATCGAGGCCGTAGCCGGTTTTGATCTCACAAGTTGTTGTGCCGCAAGCGAGCATTTTATCGAGCCGTGCGAGGCTTTGTTCGACAAGTTGTTCGACAGTCGCTTCTCTTGTCTGGTTAACCGTCGAGATAATGCCGCCGCCGCTCGTCAGTATCTCAAGGTAATCGGCACCTTTAATCTTTAATTCGAACTCATTGAGCCTTTCGCCTGCATAGACAATATGCGTGTGCGGATCGACAAATCCGGGGCTGACGACCTTGCCGTCAGCGTCGATCATATTGTCACTCTGAAACCCGCGTAAAATCTCGGTCGAAATGCCGACAGCCGTGATCTTACCACCCAGAACAGCTACCGCACCATTCTCAATGATGCCGACATCCAGCATTTCGCTGCCGCGTTTTGGCTTGCCGCCGGAGGCACAGGTGACGAGTTGTCCGGCGTTGTGAATTATCAGATCTGCTTGCTGCATTTACTTTGTCGGCTTTTGTAATTTCTTGTGAGTTTCCGGAACGGTCATCAAAGCTGCAGATCCGTACCAAAGAGTTAATTCAGGCACGAATACCCCCGCTTTCACAGCCGGATCGAGAACTACGAGTTTCTCAGCATCCTCGATAGTTGCGACGTTAAATATGTATAACCCTCGATAGGTCCAATCGTTCTTTTCAAACGGCCCGGCGACGGCGAGTTTGCCTTGGGCGGCGAGTCTGCTGATATTTGCAAAATGTCCCGCGAAGATATCGTCACGCTCCTTGCCCTTAATCTCAGCATCTTTCGGACCGGTTTTGAGGATGCACATGACATACATCTTCATCCCGCGCTCGTCTGCACCGAGTTTTTTGGCAAGCTTTTCGTTGTATTTTGGCTTCTTCGTCGTTTGGGCAGAGACAGCAACGCCCGCGACGGTGAAGATCGCGATGATTAGAAACAAATATTTTAGTGTTTTCATAGCTTTGGTCTTACGAGATCGTTCCCGAGAATGTTATCAGATTTTCGCCAATTCGTAATTGCGTTTATCATATCTAATAGACTTATGAAACGAATGATCAAAGCACCGACCGGAACCGAACTATCTTGCAAAAACTGGCTGATCGAGGCCGCTTATCGGATGATACAGAACAATTTGGATCAAGAGGTCGCATTCGATCCGGATAATCTGATCGTTTATGGTGGGCGCGGTAAGGCGGCGAGGAATTGGGAATCGTACGATGCGATATTGCGGAGCCTACGCGATCTGAACGAAGATGAAACGCTGATGGTCCAGTCGGGTAAGCCTGTCGGCATATTCAAATCGCACGCTGACGCTCCGCGTGTTTTGATCGCAAACACCAACATTGTCCCGCATTGGGCGACGCAAGAGCAGTTTGACCAATACGAACGCGACGGGCTGATGATGTATGGGCAGATGACCGCTGGTTCGTGGATATATATTGGGACGCAAGGGATATTGCAGGGGACGTATGAGACGTTTGGCTCGCTTGCGAGACAACATGGATGGGGAACGCTTGCAGGAAAACTCGTGCTTACCGCCGGACTTGGCGAAATGGGCGGTGCGCAGGCTCAGGCGATCACATTTAATGGTGGTGTCGGCCTTTTGGTGGATGTTGATCAATGGCGTATCGAGAGACGTTTGCAGCTCAAGCAGGTTGACGTT
>JBKJRA010000128.1:0-12226 GCA_046594975.1 Pyrinomonadaceae bacterium
ATGGCGAATTTGTGCTTGGTGCGGCCCGCGACAGCGACAATTTTTTCTATGCGACGCTTGGCGAGGGTATCGGTGGTGCGTTTATTATCGACGGCGAGATTTGGCGAGGGACATCGGGATTTGCGGGCGAATTTGGATACGTAACTATAAATTCCGAAGGGATGCGTCTCGAGGAAGTTGCCTCGACGGCAAACCTCGTCAGACGTACGCGAGAGCGTTTTCATCAAGACAGCACGTCGTCGTTAAGCAGCCTGGAAGAAGAGGCGATCACGCTCACGACAATTATTGCGGCAGCTGGACAAAATGATGATTTTGCACAGATGATGCTCGAACGCACAGGCGTTTATGTCGGAACTGCAATTGCCAGCGTGATCAATCTGTTAAATCTCGACCGGATCGTTGTCGGCGGCGAGATAATGCAGGCAAAACAGCTTGTCCTGGACGCGATCATTGAGCGAGCTAGGGAGTTGTCGTTCGCGCCGTCATTTGCCGCCGTCAGCATCGTCGAGGGCGAATTAGGCGAATACGCCGCTGCTGTTGGAGCTGCCTTACTAACGGAGGCAGTAAGATAATAAGTAATAATCTAAAATATTTATTCGACTTATTACCTATACTTATTTGATATTAGGTTGCATCGTCGGACGGCGTTTTAGTACTTTCCTAATAGTGCAATTTGCGGATTTTGTAAGTTTTAGTAAAATCGTAACAGTTTTACGGTTCGCAAATTTTTACATCTTGAGTTAATTGGCCTTTTTTTATGTTTCGCACACGGAAATATAAGGATCGGCGAAATTTAATTTTTGTAGATCGTCGTCCGCGAGAAGACTAAAAATGGCACAATTCTTTAATAAAAGTGCAAATAACATCGCCAGGATCAGTATGGTCGCAGCGGCAGTATTGGCGGCGCTTGGGGGCTTTGCTTTCACGCAATTTTCGCGTTCTTCATATTTGACCGGGCAGTATCAGGAAAAGCAGCAGCCGGTTCAGTTTAGCCATAAGCACCATGTCGGTGATGACGGCATCGATTGCCGTTATTGTCACCAGACGGTTGAGACGACCGCTTCAGCGGGTATGCCATCAACGCAGACATGTATGAACTGTCACAGTCAACTCTGGGCAGACAGCCCGTATCTCGAACCCGTCAGAGCAAGCTACCGCGACAACAAGCCCATCGAATGGGAAAAAGTTCACGACCTTCCGGAATACACATATTTTAACCATAGTATTCACGTAGCCAAAGGCGTGGGCTGTTCGACCTGCCACGGTGCGATCGACAATATGCCGGCTGTTTTTCAGCAAAACACACTTCAAATGGAATGGTGCCTCGCATGTCACCGTGCTCCTGAGAAATTTATCCGTCCGAAAAAAGAGATATTTAATATGAAGTGGCAAGACGGAGATCTTGACACTGCGGAGCGCGACAAGTTAAAAGTCGATCTGAAAATTAGAAGTAAAGAGATGATGTTGAGCTGCTCGACCTGTCATCGCTAAAGCATATTTTAATAGGAATCTGAACAATAATGGCCAGCTCAGACAGCACAAAAAACTTTGCCTCACTTCGCGATAGCGTCTTATCGCAGAGCGGAAAGGAATATTGGCGAAGTGTTGAGGAATTTGTTGACGCTCCCGAATTCGAGGAATTTATTGCCCGTGAATATCCGCACGAGATAGAGGAGTGGGACAACAGCCTCAGCCGCCGTAATTTTGTAAAGGTTATGGGAGCCTCGCTTGCTCTCGCCGGACTCAGCGGATGTGTGATTCAGCCGCCCGAAAAGATTGTCCCGTACGTCAAATCCCCCATCGGAATGTTTCCGGGTAAGCCAAATTTCTTTGCGACCGCGATGTCGATCGGCGGCGTCGCGACGGGTCTCTTAGCCAAGTCCTTTGAGGGGCGTCCCGTTAAGGTTGAAGGTAATCCTGATCACCCCGGCAGTCGCGGAGCGACCGACGTTCTTGCTCAAGCTTCGATTTTAGGGATGTATGACCCCGACCGTTCGCAGGAAACTACGTATCGAGGAAGCTCGAAAACGTGGGAATCCTTTATGACGGAGTTTCGTGCCGCTATCGAAGAAAACCGCAAAGACGGCGGTGCAGGTGTCCGATTTTTGACCGAAACGGTCACTTCGCCCACGCTCATCGACCAATTTAACAAGGTCAAGGCCGAGTTGCCCAATTCGAAATGGGTGCAATACGAGCCGGTCAATCAGGACAATGTGCTTGCGGGAGCGAAACTTGCATTTGGCTCGCCCGTTCAGACGATCTACAAATTTGATAAAGCTGAGCGCATCTTGTCGCTAGACGCTGATATTTTCTCAGGCTTTAATGTCGCCTACATCAAGGATTTTGGTAAGAGCCGTGCATTTAACGAAGAAAAGAAAGAGATCAGCCGTCTCTATTCGGTCGAAACGACTATCAGCCTGACCGGTGCAAAAGCCGATCACCGCATCGCCGTCAAACCGAGCCAGATGGGCGAGGTTGCCAAAGCGATAGCAAAGGCAATTGGCGTTGCTGGAGCTACGTCGAGCTATACAGAAAATGCTGCCTGGATAGCTGCGATGGCGAAAGATCTGACCGCAGCCAAAGGCAAATCGATCGTTGTCGCAGGAGATAATCAGTCGCCGATGGTCCACGCACTCGCTCATGCGATGAATGCATCTCTTGGAAACGTCGGCCAGACCGTTTCTTATATCGATCCGCTGACACCGAACACCGACAAAACGCAGATAGAGCAGTTCAAAGAATTGATCGGCGACATCGATGGCGGACGTGTCAAAATGCTTGTCATTTTGGGCGGAAATCCTGTTTACAATTCACCTGCAGACTTCAAATTGAACGAAGAACGGATGAACAAGATCGCACTGCGTGTGCATCACGGTCTTTATGCCGACGAGACGGCGCAATATTGCCATTGGCACGTTTCGGACAAGCATTATCTCGAGGGCTGGAGCGATGCTCGTGCCTTTGACGGAACGGTTTCGATTGTTCAGCCGCTGATCGTACCGCTTTACGACGGCAAAAATGTTCATGAAGTCGTTCAGCTGATTTTTAAGGAAAATTTCGACAAAAAAGACTACGACATCGTCAAAGAATACTGGCAAAAGACGGACATTAAGCCCGCCGCTGCAGTTACTCCGACGAAAGAAGCGGTAAAAGAAGGTGAACCGAAAGTCGAGGAACCGAAAACAGCCGCGAGAGTAACAACGCCGACGGCAAACATAGCGACCAAAGAGGCCCCGAAAGTTAACGCAACCCCTGCTCCGGCTAAAGAGGCTCCGAAAGCTGACGCCAAGACCGCTCCAGCTGCAAATACAGTTGCCGCTGTCATTCCTAAGAATTTTGAAGACAATTGGAGAAAAGCCATCCATGACGGCATCGTGCCAAATACGGCTGCTACACCGAAAACGGTTACGGCAAACACGGCATTCATGGGCCAGCCTGAAATAAAAACCGCAGGCAGCGGTCTGGAAATCTCGATACTTCCTGATCCATGTGTATATGACGGACGGTTTGTAAATAACGGCTGGCTGCAGGAACTGCCAAATCCGCTGAATAAGATCACTTGGGAAAATGTAGCTCTCATCAGCCCGAAAACGGCTGAGAAAATGGGAATCAATCGCGGCAACGATGCACGCGAATTTGCAGGCGGTGCCCAAGGCACAAGCTTTATCAATACCAAAGGCGGCAACCAGTTTTCTGACACCGTAACCCTCAAATATCAGGGCGGCGAGATCGAAAAGCCGGTTCCTATGTGGATCACTCCCGGCCAGCCCGATGATGTGGTCACGATCTATATGGGCTACGGCCGGACAAAAGCCGGAAAGATCGGCACCGGACTCGGTTACAACGCTTTTGACGTGCGACGCTCTGATGCTATGAATAACGGCTTTGGAGAGATCGTTAAACGTAATCAGCAGGCTGATATTGCCTCTACCCAGATCCATTTTAATATGGAGGGTCGCGATCTGCTTCGCGTTTGGGACGTAGATGAGTTTGTAAAAGACCCTAAGATCGGTGAGCAGGAGGATATGTATCCGCTGTCAATGTATCCGCGTGAGCCATTCCAAACTCTTTACAACCAAAACCACAAGTGGGGTATGTCGATAGACATTAATTCCTGCGTCGGTTGTAACGCCTGTGTTTTGGCGTGCCAGTCGGAAAATAACATCCCGGTCGTTGGTAAGGAGCAGATCAACCGCAGTCGCGAGATGCACTGGCTTAGGATCGACGCCTATTATGGCGGAGCGGACATCAACGATCCCGACGGGCCGCATTTCCAGCCTGTGCTTTGCCAACAGTGCGAACAGGCTCCGTGCGAGACGGTCTGCCCGGTTCACGCCACCGTTCACAGTGCCGAAGGCTTGAACGACATGGTCTATAACCGCTGTGTCGGAACGCGTTATTGCTCAAATAACTGTCCTTATAAGGTTCGTCGTTTTAACTTCCTGCTTTATCAGGATTGGAACACGCCGCAATACAAGCTGATGCGTAACCCGGAGGTTACGATCCGCAGCCGCGGTGTGATGGAAAAATGTACGTATTGCACGCAACGTATCGCCGCAGCGAGGATCGAGGCCGAAAAAGACGGCCGCAAGATCCGCGATGGGGAGGTGGTGACGGCTTGTCAGGCGGTGTGTCCGACCGAAGCGATAACTTTTGGTGATATGGGCGACCCGACCAGCAAGATCGCTAAGGTAAAAAAGGACGAACGCGATTACATCCTGCTAAATGAATTGAATACGCAGCCGAGAACGACTTATCTCGCGGGGCTGAAAAACCAAAATAAGGATATGCCTGATTACAGGCAGCCGCCCGTCAGAAAACCGCATTCTGAGGGCAAGGCCGAGACCAAAACTGCAGGAGGCGAGGGCCACTAGATCAGTTTTATGCAGCACGATAAAGAACTTCAACAAAAACTTCATCCGTCGATGCTCGATGGCGATCACAACTACGCGAGTGTGACCGATAAGATCAGTGACGTCACGTTAAAGAAACGGACGCCTTTTCATTGGTTTATTGGGTTCGGCCTCGCATTTATGGTCGCGCAATTGCTGCTGTTTACGGTGATGTGGCTGCTCGCAAATGGTATCGGTATCTGGGGAAACAATGTTCCCGTGGGCTGGGCCTTCGATATTATCAACTTTGTTTGGTGGATTGGCATCGGTCACGCCGGAACGCTGATCTCTGCGATCTTGCTGCTGATGAATCAGAAATGGCGAACGTCGATCAACCGTTTTGCCGAGGCTATGACCCTTTTTGCGGTGGCCTGCGCGGCGATGTTTCCGCTGCTTCATACAGGACGCCCTTGGCTGGCGGCGTATTGGCTGTTTCCATACCCCAATACGATGGGCCTTTGGCCCAATTTCCGCAGCCCGCTCATCTGGGACGTCTTCGCAGTTTCCACGTATGCAACGGTGTCAGCACTGTTTTGGTATGTAGGTTTGATTCCCGATCTCGCGACGCTGCGAGACCGTGCAAAAAATAAGTATTTCAAATTAGTTTACGCAGCTCTGTCGTGGGGCTGGCGCGGTTCGGCACGTCACTGGCACCGCTATGAGATCACGTACTTGATCCTCGCGGGTATCTCGACGCCGCTCGTTCTTTCTGTCCACTCGATCGTGTCATTCGACTTCTCGGTGTCTCAGGTCCCAGGCTGGCACGCGACCATCTTCCCGCCATATTTTGTTGCGGGTGCCGTTTTTGCTGGATTTGCGATGGTTCTGATCCTCTGTATTCCGCTCAGGCGTTGGTATAGAATGCAGGATTTCATTACGCACACTCACCTTGTCTTTATGGCAAAGGTGATGCTTGCGACCGGCCTTATTGTCGTTTACGGCTACTTTATGGAGGCCTTTTTCGGCTGGTACAGTGCGTCGCAGTATGAAGCCTTTATGATCAAAAACCGAATATGGGAAGGCCCGTATTGGTGGTCGTATTGGCTGCTGATCTTTTGTAACGGTATATCGATACAGTTTTTATGGTTCAAACGTTTTCGCGAAAGCGAATTCTGGCTCTTTGTCATCTCGATCATTGTCAGTGTCGGTATGTGGCTGGAGCGTTTTGTCATCATCGTTACGAGTTTGCACCGAGACTTTTTGCCGTCTTCATGGGCGATGTATAGCCCGACGATGTTTGATCTATCAATGTTTGTGGGGACGATCGGGTTTTTCTTTACTCTGATCTATCTGTTTGTCAGATTCGTCCCGATCATCTCGATGTTCGAGGTCAGAACCTTGCTTCCCGAGGCTAATGTGCATGGGCACCAACAGGATTTTGAGGAAAATGTGAACGAGGTCGAATATACCTACGACCGGACAGATCCGCCTAATCAGTAGGCAGAAGACGGTGGCAGTAGGCAACGTTTATTAGATAGGTTTATGGAAAACAACCTCCACGGTATAATGGCTGAATTCGATTCCGCAACGGAATTGGTTGATGCGGCGCGTAAAGTTCGCGATGCGGGCTACGTGAAAACCGATGCGTTTTCGCCGTTTCCGCTGCACGAGATCGACGAAGCTCTCGGCATCAAACGCAGCATACTGCCGTATTTGATCTTTGCGGGCGGTATTACTGGGTTGCTGTCCGGAATAGGACTCCAGTATTTCGTCCACGTATTTGATTGGCCGATCATCGTAGGCGGGCGTCCGTTTTTCAGTTTACCGGCATTTATACCACCGGCCTACGAATTGACGATTCTTTTCGCGGCATTCGTGGCAGTGTTTGGAATGTTGTTTTTGAACGGTCTTCCGGCTCCTTATCATCCGGTCTTTAATGTGCCGCGATTTGCACTCGCGACCAGAGAGAAATTCTTTTTGATCATCGAATCTGCCGATCCGAAATACGACTACGCAGAAGTAAAGAGTTTTATGGAAAGCCTGAATTCGCAGGGGGTTTTTGATGTCGAGAACTAGAACATTGACTCCGAGACGCGGAGACACGGCGACGCAGCGATTTAGATCCCGGCGTACCGGTGCCGCTCCATCTCTGCGTCTGCTCGTGATTCTCGCCTTCTGCCTACTCGCAGCCGGTTGCGGCTTGCGTGCTGATATGCAGGATCAGCCGCGATACAAAGCATATAAGAAGAGCGATTTCTTTGCCGACCACAAAGGATCACGCGATCCGGTCGATGGAACGGTTGCTCGTGGCCAGCTTCAAGACAACAAGGCTTTTTACACTGGTAAAGTCGATAATCCTTCGAATGTTCCGGTTGAAACTACGACTGGCCCGACTGGAAATACTCTTGTTGCAAGCTTTCCTAATGATATTGACGAGTTTCCGATGCCTGTCACCAAAGAATTGGTCGAACGCGGACGGGAACGGTACAACATTTACTGTATCGTCTGTCACGGCCCTAACGGTAATGCTGACGGTATGATCGTTCGCCGCGGATTTCCGCAACCGCCGACATACCACGATGATCGTCTGCGAAATGCTCCGGTCGGACATTTCTTTGACGTGATCACGAACGGATGGGGCAAGATGAATGCATACGCATATCAGGTGCAGCCTGCAGATCGATGGGCGATCACTGCATACATCCGTGCTCTGCAGATCGGTCAAAATCCTGATAACAATCTGAAAATGAGTTCAAAACAAGAGTCGAACACGGCGACGCCCAAACCGGCTGAGACAAAGAACGCCAATATTAACGGAGGTAAACGTTAAATGGCGAACCTTGATAACTTTCAAGCACCGGCTGAGATCAACCGTTGGAGAACACTCGCACTTGGCATTGGCGGCATCGCCCTGATCATATGGGCTGTTGGGGCCTATTTCAATACGGAACAGGCGTTGCGTTCGTGGCTGCTGGGGTTTATTTTCTGGGGTGGTATTGGGCTCGGGAGCCTGGGCGTTTTGATGCTGCAATATTTGACCGGCGGAGCTTGGGGCGTTGTTATTCGCCGCACACTCGAAGCCGCAACCCGCACCTTGCCGCTTATAATATTGCTTTTCGTGCCTCTCGCGATCGGGGTTTATACTGGAAAGTTTTACGCTTGGACTCATCTGCCTCCGACCGATCACGTGATGGAAGTTCGCGGCATCTTTATGACGCCGTGGTTCTGGATAGTCCGTGCTGTGATCTACTTTTCGCTATTTAGTATCATGGTCATATTGCTGAACCGTTGGTCGGTGCGGCAAGACAAGACCGAAACGGTCGAAGAGTCTCGTCTCGTGCTAGAAAAAGCATCGCGTTTTTCAGGGCCCACGATGGTCATATTTGCCCTGACGGTGACATTTGCGGTTATCGACTGGATGCTGACGCTAGACGCACATTGGTTCTCGACGATGTGGGGACTACTGTTTGTCGCCGGTTGGGCATTGAGTTGTTTCTGCTTTGTCGTTGCTCTACTAGCTTATCTTTCTGACAGAGCTCCGATGAATCGCGTGCTTGGTAAACGTCATTTTCACGACCTAGGCAAATTGATGCTGGCTCTGACGATGGTCTGGGCATATTTTAATTTCTCTCAATTCCTGATCATTTGGGCAGGTAACCTACCTGAAGAAACGGGTTGGTTTTTGACACGAATGAAAGGTGGCTGGGGTTATATCGGTGTTGCATTGATCCTATTCCACTTCGCGTTTCCATTTCTCGTGCTACTGCAACAGGATTTTAAGCGAAAAGCTCGTTGGCTGGCGACGCTCGCTGTATTTATTTTAGTAATGCGTATCGTCGATATGTTTTATCTTATCGGGCCCAGCGAACGTGTCTTGCCGGGCGGTTTGGAACAAGGGGCGTTTTTCGTCAGTTGGTTGGATTTTGTCGCTCCGATAGCTGTCGGTGGACTGTGGCTGTGGTGGTTCTTTGGCGAACTGCTCAAGCGGCCAATGGTCCCGGCTAAGGATCCGTATTTCGAAGGGGCCGTCGAGCACGGACGCGGACACTAATTTTAGAGAGAAGATATGTCGTCAAAGAAATACGAAAGCACATTGGCTGACCTGGATAAGGCCTACGAACCAAATGAGATAGGGCTCAAGGGCATATTCTCGTTTGCGATCGGACTTTTCCTGCTGATCGTTATCACATTTGGACTGATGTGGGCGTTTCTTAATGTGCTGAAAGATCAGGCAAAGACGGAAAACGCTGAATCCAAAAACCCAATGGGTATGTCGGACAAGGAACGGCTTCCGCCCGAGCCTCGTCTCCAGTTAGCCCCCGGTTTTGGCATCGAGTCGGATAAAGGACGGGTTAATCTCGAGTTAATGGCACCCGGGGCAGAGTATGTCGAATTCAAAAAGCAGATGGAGAATGTGTGGGAACGCGGCCGTAAAGATGAAAAGACCGGCATGGTCATGGTAATGCCGATCGAAGAGGCTATCGACAAACTCTTGACCCAGAATGTTAAAGCGAAATCGAGTGCTGAGGCAGAGGAATTTTTTAAGAAGTCGAGTGGATATATTTCTGATTCGAGTGCAGGAAGACTAGTGTCTGAAAAACGCAGGTAAAAAAAACTAGTGAAAAGTGAACAGGCAAAAGTGAAAAGTGTAAGACAAGAGCGTGGCTCCATAAGTGGGCTTGTTCTTCTCATCGCACTGTTCACTGTTCACTGTTCACTGCTTACTGCTAATGTTTTTGCTCAAAAGAGTGAGCACTATAATTCGCCGCTCTATTCACCGAGATATTATGATCCTGCAACTTCGGAGCCAAACGGGCTGCCGCCAGTGCTGAAAGAGGTCGGTATCGAGCAAAAGCTCGGAGCTCAGATGCCTCTAGATGTTGAGCTGAAAGATGAGGACGGCAATGCCGTCAAGCTCAGCAGCTACTTTAATACAGGACGCCCCGTTATCATCGCGTTCGTTTATTACGAATGCCCGATGCTCTGCAATCAGGTTTTGAACGGCCTGACAGGGGCTCTGAAAGGTATGTCCTTTGATGCAGGTAAAGACTTTGACGTGGTCGCTATCAGCTTTGACGCTCGTGAAAATGACAAGCCCGATCTTGCTAAAAATAAAAAGGCGAGTTATGTAGAGCGATACGGCCGGACGGGTGCAGAAAAAGGCTGGCACTTTCTGACCGGGACCCAAGAAGCGATAGATAAGGTCACCTCGACGGCAGGATTTAGTTACAAGTGGGACGAAAAGAGCAGTCAGTTTGCCCACGCAGCAGCGATTATGGTCGCGACCCCTGAGGGCAAGCTTTCGAGATATTTTTACGGAATAGATTATTCACCTAAGGACCTAAAATTCGGCCTTATGGAATCGAGTGCAAACAAGGTCGGCAATCCGGCTGAGCAATTGCTCTTGTATTGTTATCATTATGACCCCGCGACAGGTAAATACGGCCTGGCGGTGCTTAGAATAATGCGGTTAGGCGGGGTCCTGACACTTTTGGGCATGGGGTTAGCAGGTTTTGCGTTTTGGCGGAGAAATAAGAAGAGAACAGTGGATAGTGACCAGATTAAAACTGGCGACTAACGACTGACAAGTTATGCAGAATACAAACTGGGTACCATTATTTCCAGATCAGGCTTCGACTTTCGCGTGGCAGGTTGACGCGTTGTATTTTTACCTGATCGCAATAAGCATAGCTTTCACGATACCTATCGTGGCGGCAATATTCTTTTTTGCTCTTAAGTACCGCGAAACGGAAAAATATGCGACACCCGAAGAAATGCACGGCTCGATGGTGCTCGAAACAGTTTGGTCCATCATACCTTTCGTTATCTCGATGACTATCTTCCTCGGCGGAGCGATCGTATTTTTTAACCAGTACACGCCGCCCGAAGATTCTATGGAGATCTACGTCGTCGGTAAACAGTGGATGTGGAAGGTCCAGCACGAGACCGGGCAACGTGAAATTAACGAGTTGCACGTGCCTGTCGGCCGCAACATCAAGTTGACGATGACGACCGAGGATGTCCTGCACGACTTCTTTATTCCGGCGTTTCGAACAAAATCTGACGTTGTGCCCGGACGATACACCTACATGTGGTTCAATGCGACCAAGCCGGGTAAGTATCATTTGTTCTGCGCCGAATACTGCGGCCTCAACCACTCTGGAATGGGTGGGTGGATCTACGTCATGGAGCAGCGTGATTATGACAATTGGCTCAGTGGAAATGTCTCAGGCCAGACGCCTGTCGAAGCAGGAAAAGATCTTTTCACGAACAAGTTGGGCTGTGCCTCGTGTCACGCCGGCGGCCCGACCCAGCGCGGAGCAAAGCTTGAGGGCGTATTTAATACCGACGTTAAGCTTGTAGGTGGGACGACCGTTAAGGCGGACGAACAGTATATACGAAACTCTATTCTCAATCCGGCCTCGCAGGTTGTCGAAGGATTTCAGCCGATAATGCCAACCTTTAAGGGGCAGGTGACAGAAGAACAGCTCAATTCGCTCGTGGCTTATATCAAATCCCTTAGCCCGAATGCTGCAGCAAGTACCACGATGGCTCCGACTGCTAATACGACCGCAGCTAACAAGCCGGTTGCGAATGCTGCCGTATCGAATAAACCAGCTGCAAAACCGGTTGCAAATAGTAATAAATAGGTTTTAGAAGATTATGCAAACGCAAGGTGCCATAACAGCAAGTCACGCCGAAAAGCCAAAGCTCAATTATTTGAACAATGGCTCGACGCTAAAATCATGGCTTTTGACAAAAGACCATAAACGCATCGCGATAATGTATTTGATCACGGTGACGATGTTCTTCATGATGGGTGGGCTCTATGCGGCTACGATCCGTCTCGAATTGCTGACGCCCGCAAGCGATCTGGTCGAAACCGGTACTTATAACCGGGTGTTTACGCAGCACGGCATCTTGATGATCTTTTTCTTCCTGATACCTTCGATCCCTGCAATTTTAGGTAATTTCCTGATCCCGATCATGATCGGTGCCAAGGATCTCGCTCTGCCGCGTATCAATCTCTTAAGCCTATATATTTACTGGCTCGGAGGCGGCTTAACGCTGTTTGCGTTAATGCAGGGCGGAGTAGATACCGGATGGACTTTCTATACGCCGTACAGCACGACCTTCTCTAATTCCTTCGTGATGCTCGTCGGACTCGGTATTTTCGTTAACGGATTTTCGTCGATCCTGACGGGGCTGAATTTTATTGTCACGATCCATACAATGCGTGCTCCGGGTATGACGTGGTTTCGAATGCCGCTATTTGTATGGGCACACTACGCGACAAGCCTCGTTATGATACTCGGAACGCCAGTTGTGGCGATCACGGTATTACTACTCGCTCTCGAACGTGTTGCACATGTCGGTATATTTGATCCGTCCAT